>NZ_JEXG01000040.1:0-34041 GCF_000581275.1 Acinetobacter sp. 809848 | reverse complement strand
AGCTCAGTCGGTAGAGCGACGGACTGTTAATCCGCAGGTCCCTGGTTCGAGCCCAGGTGGGAGAGCCAAATACTAAAAAGCCCGCAGCATTAAAGCGGGCTTTTTTTTGCCATAAATTTATCAATAACTATAAAAAATCCTCTATCAGCAGATAGAGGATTTAATTTTTTCTTAGAGTCTTTATTAGGTTTAACGCTCTAACCTAACTCGAAAGAATATATTTTCTTCTTAAATTATTATTCCACTTCAACCACTTTTAAAGGATTAAAAGATTGAGTGGTCGGCATCATTTCAATACGATTAATATTAATGTGTGGAGGTTGGGAAGCAATCCAAGCTACTGTATTTGCAATATCTTCAGGCAAAAGTGGATTCTTTTTATCATATAGACTGTTTACTTTATCCTCATCACCTTTAAAACGCACAAGAGAAAATTCAGTACCTCCACACAACCCTGGTTCAATGTTAGTTACGCGCACACCAGTACCAGCCAAATCAGCACGAAGATTTAGACTAAATTGCTCCACGAAAGCTTTGGTTGCCCCATACACATTGCCCCCTGGGTATGGATATGTGCCTGCGATAGACCCCATATTAATAATCAAACCTGATTTTTTCTTTACCATACTTGGCAAAATTAATCGGGTAATCGTAACAAGCCCCTTAACATTGGTATCAATCATCGTGTACCAATCATCTAGATCTGATTTATCTGCTGGTTCCAATCCTAATGCCAAACCTGCATTATTCACCAATAAATCAATTTGGCCGATTTGAAATTCGGCTGGCAAATCAACCAATACTTTATTTATATTTTCTGCCGTATCTGTCATGTCAAATACTAATGGGTAGAATTTTTCACCAAGTTCTTGTTTTAGTTCTTCTAGTTTTTCTGCTCGTCTTCCGCAACCAATAACGTTATATCCTAACTCAATCAGTTTTTTTGAAATGCTATAACCAAAACCCGCTGAGGCACCTGTAACTAATGCTAACATTCTTATATCCTTAGAAATGATCAACTATTTCAGTTGAACTCATGATGAACATATCAGCCTTTATATTTACACAATATTTATTATTAGCCTAAAAAAATAAAAGTTTTTTAAAAATTTTAAGAGAAATTAAAATCTATAAAAAATATATTTATTAAATAATTATATGCATTAAAAAACTAAAAGCAGAACATGCTTACCTAATAAAAAAGTTTACCGTGAAAGGTAAACTTTTTTATTTGAGACATCCAAGACTAAGCAGGAATACCACTATGAAAACGGAAAGTATTATCTGGGGTTAAAATCAGATTCTTTTCAACTTCACGGATATGATCAATTCGCTGCTGAATATCCTCTTTAGGATCTTTCATTTTTGCAGTTTTTGCTACATCAAGCGCAAGTGCGAGATAGTCTTCAAAATGACGAGACTCTGACTTAAGCAAGTATCGATAATAACGTCCTAACTCATCATCTACACGCGGAGCAAGTGCATAAAAACGCTCACATGAACGAGCCTCTACGAATGCCCCAATCACCAGCACATCAATTAAAGCTTCAGGCTCATACGTACGAATCTCTTTACGCAACCCACCTGCATAACGCCCAGCACTTAAACCAGTCCACTCTTGACCGCGCTTAGCCATAAGCTCAAGTACTTGTTCGTAGTGAAGCATTTCTTCTCGTACAAGTTGAGCAAGTTTTACTTGTAAGTCAGGAAAGAAGCTATAGCGGAACATTAAGTTCATTGCTGTACTAGCAGCTTTCTTTTCACAATTAGCATGATCTTGCATCAAGATATCTAAATTATTGATTGCCTCATCCAACCATGCATTTGGTGTTTGACATCCTAAAAAGGCCACCACAGGTTGCATTAATTCATCGTAATTGATACTCGACATAACCAACTATCCTGCTGCCTGAATCGCTGTTTTCATATCTTTAACCGCTTGAACCAGACCTACAAAAACACTTTCAGCAATAATTGAATGACCAATGTTTAATTCATGAATTTGTGGAATAGCTGCAATTGGCGCAATATTTTTAAGGTTAAGGCCATGACCTGCATTTACAACCAAACCTTTTGAAGCTGCATATTCAACACCTTTGATAATACGCTCTAACTCGGCTTGTTGATCTTGCTCTGTTTCCGCATCTGCATATGCACCTGTATGCAACTCAATCGTAGGTGCGCCACACGCAACTGCTGCATCAATTTGGGCTAAATCAGCATCAATAAATAATGATACGTCGCAACCAATGGCCGCTAAAGTTTGAGTTGCAGCTTTAACTTTTTCAAAGTTACCCACTACATCCAAACCGCCTTCAGTTGTTACTTCTTGGCGTCTTTCTGGAACAAAACACACGTGCTGCGGCTGAATTTCTTTCGCAAACTCGACCATTTCATCAGTAACAGCCAACTCTAGGTTCATACGCGTTTTTAATAATGGACGCATGCGGCGTACGTCATCATCTTGAATATGACGACGATCTTCACGCAAATGCAAAGTAATCCCCTCTGCACCCGCTTCTTCACAAATAAGAGCAGCTTCTACAGGGTCTGGATAAGTAGTACCGCGCGCCTGTCTCAAAGTAGCAACATGGTCTATGTTTACACCAAGCAATGCAGCCATAAATAAATCCTAATTACGATTGAGTTTGAGTATTTTGAATCCACAATTGTCGACTTTTTAGGGGACGATCTCCTAAAAGCGATGTAATCATTTGACGGTATAGTTTACCTAATAATTGCAATTGTTCGTGAGAAAAATCCTGGCCTTGCTCATAATCCAACATAGATAAAATTGCTTTACCTGACAATGAAGAACGACTTGCCTGAACAACGGGCGCAAAACCTTCCGTCACCTGAAATTGATAAAACTGGTGAGCCTGTATTGGCTGTTGTTGAGTATCAATTGAGAAATCAATCGCGTAACCCAGCTCAGGAAGCAAAACATGTTCGAACTGGCGCAAAATCTGTCTCAGAAAAAGATCAGGATTTTCGTGGGAAGATAATTGCTGTAATTGAAGCAAAGTTAATTGATATTGCTCAAAAGTTTGTGGCATTGCCTCTTCTAATGGGCAAAGTCTAAGAACAATTTCATTTAGATAAAAACCAGCAAAAAAAGCATCACCAAAAAAGAAAACAGGCTGATTTAATATTTCCAGCTTAGTAAAATTTTTGAGTTCACTTTTACCTGTGGCTTGCAGTCGAATAGGTTGATATTGAGGGGGCGGAGTCTGCCTTAAGATGCCATCGACTCGCCCATATTCCTGAGTAAAAAGATGCACAATATGACTTTTTTCACGGTACTTACGGTGATGAATCATATATCCATGGAGGACTTCATTGCGCATCATAAAAAGAATCTATTCCTCAGATTCTTTTTCTTTTTTATCATCCTCATCATCACCGTCAGGAATAACAGCACCTACAACAGCTGCTGTACCTTTAACTACACCTTTAGTAGTTTTATAGGCGATACCTACTGGTACGGTTACAAGCTTATATACACAACCTTGTAACATCAATGTACATCCAACTATAGCGATTAATGATGTAATTGTTTTCATACCAGCATCCTTATCCTTTAGATATCACTGTATCCTAAGCTTTTGAGAGCTCGCTCATCATCAGACCAGCCACCCTTCACTTTTACCCAAAGTGTGAGCATAATTTTTTGCTCAAACATTTTTTCCATGTCTTTACGAGCATCCATACCAATCGTTTTAAGCTTGGCACCTTTTTCACCAATCACAATGGCTTTTTGACCAGCGCGGTCTACAAAAATCGTTGCATCGATATAGGTACAAGCCGGCTTTAAACGACCAGTTTTTTCATTAACAGTTGCTTCTTCTGTTTTGAAAGATTCAATTTGTACTGTTAAATCATAAGGAAGCTCTTCACCCAACTGACGCATAATTTTTTCGCGAATAATTTCACTTGCTAAGAAGCGTTCAGAGCGGTCAGTAATCTGATCAAATGAATACAATGGTGGTTGGTAAGGAAGGTATTTCTCAATCGTTTCACTCAAGTGTTCCAAGTTTGCACCACGCAAAGCAGAAACAGGAACAATCTCAGCAAAATTCATAAGTTTGGCACGTTCTTGAATGAGAGGAAGAATCTCTCTTTTATCTTCAAAAGTGTCCGCCTTATTAATGACCAAAATAACCGGCATTTCAGCGTTCTTGAGTTTTTCAAGCACTAAATCGTCATTTTGAGTCCACTTATAAGCATCGATAACGAATAAAACTAAGTTAACGTCACGTAATGCAGAATGAGCAGCACGGTTCATCATTTTATTAATAGCACGCACTTCTTTTTTATGCATACCTGGGGTATCTACATATACCGCCTGCATCTTTTCGCGCGAATCAATACCAATAATTTTATGACGTGTTGTTTGAGGTTTACGCGAAGTAATAGAAAGTTTTTGACCCAATAAATGGTTCATGAGGGTAGATTTACCCACATTTGGACGCCCCACAATCGCCACAAATCCGCTCTTAAAATCCGAAGGGATTGTTACGCCTTTGGAACTAAAAAATTGATCAATCAGATTATTAGGATCTTGGTTTTCATTTGAATCTGGATTGATTTGATCAGAATGCATCGACATGCAGGTTATTGCTCCAATAACTTTAAAATTTCCGCCGCTGCTGCCTGCTCGGCAAAACGACGACTTGAACCCTCACCATAAATCTTCGGTAAACCATCTACCACACATTCCACTTTAAAGTGCTGATGAGGTGCATCACCCTGAATATCTACAACCTCGTAAACAGGGAGAGGTTTTTTACGTGCTTGTAGATACTCTTGTAAACGTGATTTCGGATCTTTGAGTTGATCCGTAGGTTCTATATGGTCTAAATAGGGTATGTACCATTTTAGCACAATATCTTTAAGTAAGTTGAGATCACCACTATCAAGATAAATTGCACCAATAATCGCTTCTACCGTATCTGCTAATATTGACTCACGATGATGACCACCAGATTTCAACTCGCCTGTACTTAATATTAAACACCGACTAAGTTGCAAATCGGTTGCAATCTTACCTAACGCTTCTTGGCGAACTAAGGTCGCACGCATACGCGTGAGACGACCTTCATTTTCATTTGGATAAGCATGATATAGATAATTGGCGATTATCATGCCTAATAATGAATCACCGAGAAACTCTAAGCGCTCGTAATTGTATTTGTGACTCACCGAACGATGAGTCAAAGCTAACTGTAACAATTCAAGCTGCTTAAATTGATATCCGATTCGACTCAGTAAGCGAGGATCACTTAGTTTGAACTGATGTTTTATCAAAACTCTTCTCAAATGTTAAAACTAAATCAATATTGAATAAGAAAGGTTTTCTTACTTCATATTTCTTTTTGACCGTTAGACCTGACTGATTAAACACTTGAGCGATCTCTTTAAAGTGGAGATCACGAATATTGTTCATTTCGAGTCGCTGATCCATTTGTGCTACAAACTTTTGTGGTGTGATCTCAGAAGAGCTTTCTTGTAAAAGCTCTTCTATCTGATTATTAATCAGCCGATCATCCCAATATGCTGGCCAAACTGCAAGTACAGCTTTTACTGCAATCGCAAATATAACCACCCCAAATAAAATTGCTAAATACGAAGTACCCTGTTGTGCCTTACGCATTTCTTTTTTTCCTAATGGTTGTTTTTAATCTATTTTTCCATTTCGGCTAAAGTTAGGAAGGTGTAAACCCGGTTCTTTATGCATCCACACGTAGAATGCTCGTCCTGTTAAGTTTTCTTCAGGAACGAACCCCCAGAAACGACTGTCTGCACTTTGATCGCGGTTATCCCCCATTGCAAAGTAATGTCCTTTTGGTACAGTCACTTCCCAATATAAACCGTCTTGGTTCGCATATTTACCATTTTCAACATAGTTGATAAACGGTGCTTGGCGCGCCACATTTACGCCTTCAAGCTCACGCATCGTAAAGGTATGCTCACCAATCGTCTCTTTATGATAAATAGACGTTGGCGTATCCATCACATCTTTTTCACGACTGAACTGTGTTAATACTTTCGGTACTTTTTGCCCGTTAATAATCAATTGCCCATGGTCATAAACAATATGATCGCCAGGTAAACCGATTACACGTTTAATGTAGCTAATAGTCGGTTGAGGTGGATAACGGAATACAATTACATCACCACGCTTCGGCTCACCTACATCAATAATTTTTTTATTAACGATAGGTAAACGTACACCATAATCAAATTTATTCACCAGAATAAAATCACCAGTTTCTAAAGTTGGCACCATAGAGTCCGATGGAATATTAAATGGTTCATAAAGAAATGAACGAAGCACAAGTACTACAGCTAAAACTGGCCAAAAGTCATAGGCCCATGTAATGACAAAATTTTCGTTCCCGCGTCCTTTATTTGCACGCTGTTTTAATACAAGTTTATCTAACAACCACACTGCAAATAGAATCAGCGTAACTGGAACAAGAATTAAATTAAAATCAAAATCCACATGACCTCACTCGCAGCCTCGCTGCTTGTATTACAGTGGGGAAAGGAAATTATTCACTTTCCCCACGCTCATTTCTTATCTTTCTACTTTCAATACAGCCAAGAACGCTTCTTGTGGAATTTCAACACTTCCCACTTGTTTCATACGTTTCTTACCTTCTTTTTGTTTAGAAAGTAGTTTTTTCTTACGCGAAACGTCACCACCATAACATTTTGCCAATACGTTTTTACGCATCGCTTTTACGGTAGAACGGGCAATAATTTGCGCACCGATTGCTGCCTGAATAGCAACATCGAACATTTGGCGAGGAATTAAGTCTTTCATTTTCTCAACCAATGCAATACCACGATGACGTGCATCATTACGGTGACAAATCATAGCCAAGGCATCAACCTTTTCGCTATTAATTAACACATCAACCTTAACTAAAGCTGAACTTTCAAAACGTACAAAGTTATAGTCTAAAGATGCAAAGCCACGAGAGCATGACTTTAATCTGTCAAAGAAATCCATAACGACTTCAGCCATCGGGATTTCAAAAGTAATAGAAACTTGGTTACCCAAGAATTTCATATCTTTTTGTACACCACGACGTTCGATACAGAGCGTCATTACGTTCCCTAAATACTCTTGAGGAACAAGGATATGACATTCAGCAATTGGTTCACGCAAATCTTCTACAGTAGATCCGTCTGGCATTTTTGATGGGCTATCGATGTAAATTGTTTCGCCTTTTTTAGTTAATGCCTCATAAATTACGGTAGGTGCTGAACTGATAAGGTCAAGATCGTACTCACGCTCTAAACGCTCTTGTACAATTTCCATGTGCAGCATACCTAAGAAGCCACAACGGAAACCAAAGCCTAAAGCATCTGAACTTTCTGGTTCAAAGAATAAAGCCGAGTCATTAATCTGTAATTTTTGCAATGCTTCACGGAACGGTTCAAAGTCACTCGCGTCAATCGGGAAAAGACCAGCATATACTTGCGGTTTAACCTTTTTGAAACCAGGTAAAGTTGCAACATCTGGTGTAGAAGCAAGAGTAATCGTGTCACCTACTGGTGCACCAAAAATATCTTTAATACCCGCAATAACAAAACCTACTTCACCAGCTTCAAGAATATCTGTTTCAGTATGCTTAGGATTAAACACACCTACAGAAGTGACTGGATGAGTTTGTCCTGTCGATTTAACCAACATTTTGTCGCCCTTGCGGATACGACCTTGTTTAATACGAACAAGAGAAACTACGCCTAAGTAGTTATCAAACCATGAGTCGATAATTAATGCTTGTAATGGTGCTTCACGATCACCTTCTGGTGCCGGAATAACATCAACTAAACGCTCGAGTACACCCTCAACACCTAAACCAGTTTTTGCTGAACAAGTTGGTGCATCTGTCGCTTCAATCCCGATAATTTCTTCAATTTCATGAATTACACGTTCAGGTTCAGCCTGTGGTAAATCAATTTTATTTAGAATAGGAAGAACTTCTAGACCTTGTTCAATTGCTGTATAACAGTTTGCAACTGATTGAGCTTCAACACCTTGTGCTGCATCTACAACCAATAGTGCACCTTCACATGCAGCTAATGAACGAGAAACCTCATATGAGAAGTCAACGTGCCCAGGCGTATCAATAAAGTTCAATTGATATTCCTGACCATTTGGATGGGTGTAATACAGCGTGACAGAAGCGGCTTTAATGGTAATCCCACGTTCACGCTCAAGCTCCATTGAGTCTAAGACTTGAGCTTGCATTTCACGATCTTGTAGACCACCACACATCTGAATAAAACGGTCAGCCAATGTAGACTTACCATGGTCAATGTGGGCAATAATCGAGAAATTTCGTATATTTTTGATATCGACGGATTTTTTAGCTTGCGCCATGGGTTACCTTGAGAAAATATAGAGTGCTATGTAGCTTGTTTTAATACACAGCCAAAGCGGTTAAATAAATTGCGTGAGATTATAACAGATTGCCGATATGAAAAAGATATAAATTCTTTCTTTTAAAAAAGCTTTTTAAACTTCTCAACATAACGATCTATTTCTCTTTGAAGAGTACTTAAATCAGAACAGTTTTAGCTCGAACTTAAGTAGACTTGCAGATAAATTATTACCTGTCTCATTAGCTATATCCCCAATCAATTCAAATCCGAGTTTCTGCACGACTTGTTGAGATCTAATGTTCTGTTCAAATATTTCAGCCCAAACATATTTTATTTGTTTTTGGAATAATCTCTCTTGTTTCAAATACTGGATGAGCCCTACTAGAGCCTCTTGCATATATCCCTCACCCCATGCATTAGGATGAAGTTCATAACCAATGACAACCGCAAAATCATCATCACTCTGTTTGATAGTATTTACACCACATGTTCCCAACATACTTCCATCTTTTTTAAGACGAATAGCATGCCTAAAACCTAGCTGTTGATTCCATTTTTTATGCATTTTTTCAATTAAAGCCCCAGCTTCTTCTAATGAAGTAAAGGCTTTTAAATCATAAAATTCGAGTACGCTTGAATTTGAAAATAAGTCAAAGACAAAATTTTTATCAGCTTCTGTAAGATCACTTAAGATTAATCGATCGGTTTCTATGGAAAATAAATTCTTCAAATTCCAGCCTCTCTTTTTTACTTACTTATCATACGAAACGGTAAAATCGTAAGGGTTTATGCTTGAGTCAAGCGGCTTGTATGCATGGGTAAAAGTTGGCGACATTCGTTTTGGACGTCCAGTAGCAATTTCAATACATGCCCATTTAGTATTTCCAACAAATAATACGGCCTGATCTGATGGACGAAAAAACACATACTGGCGAAATGAATAAAGTGCATTAATGTCATCTAACCATGTACGTAATACAATTTGTTCGCCTTCAAACGCAGCTTTACGATATTGCACATGATGCTCAACCGCGACCATTGCATGTTTTAACTCAAGATACTTAGTTACCCCTACTCCCAAAGTTTCAACATGAGCAGCAGCTACATCCTGCATCCATTGAACATACATCACATTATTTACATGTCCCAACGCATCAATGTGATGTGGCTGCACCTGAATATGTAAATCAAAAATACTACTCACAAATGAACACTCTTATTTATTAACCTTAAAACTGAAATAAGTGTAGGTAGATATCGCTAAACGCTCAAGATAAATAACAAAAACCACCCATTTTCAGGGTGGCTTATTGATTCGGTTGAGGATTATTGAATACGTAAACCAAGCATTGCGCGCTGTCCCTGACGAATAATAGCAACACGTGCTACGGTATTTTTCGGTAAGTTAGAAACAACTTTTGCAAAATCCTGACTATTTAAAATTTGATTATTATTGACTTGAGTAATCACATCGCCCGGAATGATATTCGACAATGATGCTAAACCACCACGGCGAACATCTTGTACATAAATACCACCTTTTACGCTCAACGCATTTTTTTCCGGTTCAGCTAGATCACGAATACTCATGCCTAAAACTGGTCCCTTAGATGCAGCACCTTGTAAACCAGTAGCAGGTGTTTCATCTGGTGCAGTTGTTAAGGTCGCTGAAATATTGCGTGTTTTATCATCACGTAATACTTCAAACTGAACAGTTTGGTTTGGCTGTACTTTGTTTAATGCATAGAGTAAATCACTTGTACGAAGTACAGGCGCACCATTTAATTTTAAAATCACGTCGCCCGCTCTCAGCCCTGCTTTTTGTGCAGGTGAGTTCGGAGAAATTTGGGTAATTAAAGCGCCTTCAGGTTTTGGTAATTTGTAGGCATCAGCAAGGTTTCGGTCAATATCTTGCATCATCACCCCTAGATAAGAGCGTGTGACTTTACCTTTTGTTTTGAGCTGGTCGGCAACATCCATTGCTACATCAATCGGAATAGAGAAAGACAAGCCCATATAGCCGCCAGTACCACTAAATATTCGAGAGTTTACCCCGACCACTTCACCATTTTGATTAAATAATGGACCACCTGAGTTACCCGGGTTTAAAGCCACATCTGTTTGAATAAATGGCACCGAAGTTTCACCGCTCATGTTTCGTGATTTTGCACTGACAATACCTGCCGAAGCGGAGTAGTCAAAGCCAAACGGCGAACCAATTGCTAAAACTGGCTCTCCGACACGTAAACGGTCAACATTTCCTACTCGTAAAGCTGGATAGTTAGTTCCATTGACCTTTAACAATGCAACATCTGTGCGCTCATCACTACCGACCACGGTTGCATCAATTTCACGTCGGTCATTTAGAGTGATGCTGATACGAGAGGCATTTTCAATCACATGGTGGTTAGTAAGTAGGTAACCATCTTTACTAATAAAGAATGCACTACCATATGCTGTCTTTTCTTGTGGACCTTGTTGCTGTGGAATGATGACCTGATTGCCAAAGAAACGTTTTAAAATTTCAGGAACTTGCTGCTGCAACAGTTCATCCTGAGTCATTTTTTTTACGACATTTACACTCACGACTGCTGGACTAACTTGTTCAACAAGATTTGAAAAATCAACAGCAGCATTTGCTTGAACAGCAGCAACTGTAAATACCGCTGCATACATTCCTTGTTGTAAATAGCGAGATTTCATTCGGTGCTCACCCACAATTGGTCTACGAGAATAAGAATAAAACTGTTGTATCACAACGCTTTGAGGTTGTGCGTAACAATATGTTTATTTGTAATACGTCATCACAAGGATTATTTTACGCATTGCAACTTTTTAAGCCAATTGCAATTTTTCTCTGAGTTAGAGCGCTTAAGCTCTTGCCTTTTTAGGTAAAAAGGGGTGTCATTAGCGGACGTTTTAAATTGATGCGAATGGACATGCCTAATTTACAGACAATTCACCACTTTGACGTGATTATTGTGGGCAGCGGCGGCGCTGGTTTAAGTCTGGCTTTATCGTTACCAAATCATTTTAATATTGCAGTTTTAGCCAAAGCTGCTCTAACCGAAGCAAGTACCTTTTATGCTCAAGGTGGCGTTGCTGCTGTTCTCGATGAGACTGACTCTATTCAACAGCATATTAATGACACTATGATTGCAGGCGCTCATTTATGTGAAATGGACGCGGTACAACATACCGTAGAAGGCGGCCGCCCTTCTGTTGATTTTCTTTTAAAGCAAGGCGTGCAATTTACTCTCGATGAAGATGAACAGCTTCATTTGACTCGTGAGGGTGGTCACTCACAGCGCCGCATTATCCATTCTGCTGATGCAACAGGTAAAGCCATTTCAACCACTTTGGTTGAACGTGCTAAAGAACGTAAAAATATTACTATTTTTGAAAATTATATTGCGATTGATTTAATCACTTCGCATAAATTAGGCCATACTGACCAAGCGAATCGTGCTATTGGTTTATATGCATTAGATGAAAATACTGAAAAGGTTCATACCTTCCTTGCGCCATTCACTGCGCTGGCTTGCGGTGGTGCGATGAAGGCTTATCTGTATACATCTAATCCAGATATTGCTACGGGTGATGGTATTGCAATGGCTTATCGTGCAGGTTGTCGTGTAGCGAATATGGAATTTAATCAGTTCCATCCAACTTGCCTGTACCATCCGCAAGCCCGCTCTTTCTTAATTACTGAAGCTATGCGTGGTGAAGGCGCTTACTTACGTTTGCCGGATGGCGAACGTTTTATGCTACGTTTTGATGATCGTGCAGAACTGGCTCCTCGCGATATTGTGGCACGTACCATTGACCATGAAATCAAGCGTCTCGGTATTCGTCACGTGTGGTTAGACATTACCCATAAATCACCTGAGTTTATTAAAGAGCACTTCCCTACACTTTATGCAAGATTGCTTGAGTTAGGTATCGACATTACCAAAGACATGATTCCAGTGGTACCAGCAGCTCACTATACATGTGGTGGTGTTGTGGTTGACTCAAATAGCCAGACGGATATTGAAGGTCTCTATGCGATTGGTGAAACATCTTATACAGGCTTACATGGTGCAAACCGTATGGCAAGTAACTCATTACTTGAGTGCTTCGTTTACGGTATGAGTGCGGCAAAAGATATCGAAAATAAATTTGATGAAAACTTCAAATTACCTGAAGTACCAACTTGGGATGACTCACAAGTAACCAATCCAGATGAAGATGTTGTGATTTTACAAAACTGGGATGAGTTACGTTCGACCATGTGGAACTACGTTGGTATTGTCAGAACCACAAAACGTTTAGAACGTGCTTTACACCGTATTGAAATGTTAAAGCGTGAAATCACGGAATATTATCAAGACTATCGTGTTAGCAAAAACCTGATTGAGCTTCGTAACCTTGTTTTAGTATCTGAAATGATTGTTCGCTGTGCCATGCAACGTAAAGAATCACGTGGTTTACATTACACGCTTGATTATCCGGAAACTTCCAGCGAGATTCGTAAAACTGTTTTGACTCCTCCAAATTTTGCAGTAGAACAGCCATTGGTAAATACCGACATTTAAGCTGTTCTTCTACTCTACAAAAAAGCACAGCTCTGGCTGTGCTTTTTTATTTGCTTTGATATTTATGCTCTAGGTGGGATTGAATAAGTCGCGGTCACATGCGCAACGGGTTCATCCAAACCGACTGAATAAATCCAGACTTCCCCAACAACCAAGCTCTTTCCGACCTTCATGAGTTTACATTCACTACGTAAGTCTTGATCACCTGCGGGTTTTCTTAAAAAATTAATATTAAAGTTGGTGGTTACGGCTAAACCAACAATACCGATCTCACCTAATATCGCAATATATAAGGCAAAATCAGCTAATGTCATCATGGTTGGACCAGATATGGTGCCACCAGGGCGTTGATGCCTTTGATCGACATGATAATAAACAACTGCAGCTTTGGGGGTGACTGATTCAATCGTGCAATGTTCAAGACTTGGTGGAAATTCCTTTTCAAGAAATGCCACGATTTCTTCTTTTGAGCTTTTCATCCTTGTTATTCTTCAATCTATAAATCATATGTAAGATAGCATAAGAAAATAACAGATATTTTCTATGACGTTTTAAATCAGAATTAGCGTCATTTTTCACCACTCCCAAAAATATGAGAGTGGCTAATCCGATGGCCTATGCTAAATATTGTAGAGCTTGCTCAAACACCTGATCTGGACTTTGTGTAGCATCTAAACGTTTAATACGCTCAGGCTCAGCTTTCCATAAGGTTTCATAACCTTCACGAACCTTAGTAAAGAAGCTTAACTTTTCTTGTTCAAAACGGTCTAAAGCTCCACGTTCACGTGCACGGTTCATACCAAGTTCAATCGGTGCATCTAACCAGAAAGTCACCTCCGGCATGCGTGAAACGAAGTTCTGATTTAAAAGTTGTAATTTATCTTGGCTTAAACCACGGCCAGAACATTGATAAGCAAAACTCGCATCGGTAAAGCGATCACTTAATACAATTTTGTTAGCTTCTAAAGCAGGCAAAATAACTTGTTGTAAGTGTTGAGCACGTGCTGCATAAATGAGTAATAACTCGGTATCATGACTCATATTTTCATCATGATTCACCGCCAAAAGCATCGAACGAATTTGCTCAGCTAACGGTGTGCCCCCCGGCTCTCGAGTTAAAATAACTTGTTTGCCTTGCTCTTCAAAATGCTGATGAATTTTTCGAATGAGTGTAGTTTTACCTACCCCTTCCGTGCCTTCAAAGCTGATAAACATCTCTTTTCCTTATTTCTTCGATCTCAACACGGATAAATATTCTTGCACTGCTTGATTATGAGCTTGCAAGTCTGCCGTAAATTTATGTCCACCATTACCAGTCGCTACGAAATAGATGTTATTTGAATCATCTGGATGTAACGCTGCTTCAATTGCCTTTTGGCTTGGTAAAGCAATTGGAGTTGGCGGTAAACCATTAATGGTATAAGTATTATATGGTGTTGGAGTACGCAGGTCTTCTCGGGTAATGTTGCCTTTATAGTTATTACCCATTCCGTAAATAACAGTTGGATCCGTTTGTAAACGCATACCAAGTTTTAAACGGCGGACAAAAACTCCAGAAACTTGTGTAAGTTCACTGTCTAAACTTGTTTCTTTCTCAATAATAGAAGCCATAATTAATGCTTCATATTTATCTTTATAAGGTAAATTCGGCACGCGATTTGCCCAAGCTGTATCTAAAGCTTTTATTTGGCGATGATATAAATCGGTAAGAATTTTCTTGTCAGTCTCGCCTTTTGCAAAGAAATAAGTATTCGGCGCGAATAAGCCTTCTGGATGATTGTAAGGAATCCCAAGCGCTTTCATAAGCTGATCATTAGGTAAATCCAATATTGTATTTTTTACATTTTTATCATTTTTTAATGCAGTAATAAGCTGCTTAAAAGTTGTACCTTCAATCACCAAAACACGATTCATCTGAGCATTATCAGCGTCAGATAACATCTCTAATACTTGTCTTACGCTCATCCCTTGTTCAATTTCATACACACCAGCTTTCATGCTGTCATGAATCATAAACTTTTGATAAAGCTTTAATACGATAGGAAAGCTAACTTTATCTTCTTTTGCCAAACGATCAATAAAACCAGAATAAGTTTCCCCGGATGTAATAGATAACATCTGTTTTTTGCCTTCGATAGGATAAGCCTTAAACAAACTTGACCATAAAATGGCAAAAGTAGAAATTAAAACAATAAAAAGGCCAATTAGAACCAATCGCTTAGAAAATTTTGGAGCTTGTTTTTTGTTATTTTTCTTGGCGTTTTTTGCTTTCGCATTCACAGGTGGCTTCGGCATATTAATGAATCTGATTTAAGTTAAGGATATGAAATAAATCTATGCATGCCTGTGTATCTAGCGTTTTTTCGCCTAAATGAGTTACCACTCGCATAGGGTTTAAAGCATTACAAAAGAATAGACTTTGTATTTCAGATACTTCATCTAATTCAATCACACGTACTTCACAGGCAATACCATGGTGCTGCATACGCGCCAGAATTTCTGCCCGCATTACACCGTGGACGCCATTATAGCGAAGTTCAGGAGTAATCCATCTATCATTTAAACGAATAAAACAATTACTACTGACCCCTTCAACAATATAACCTTGTACATCAGTAACTAATGCTTCAGCCCACCCGAGTTGATCTGCTTCTTTTTTTAGCAATACTTGCTCAAGACGGTTTAAAGATTTAAGCCCGACCAAGCTCGGCATGGTTAAACCTAGGGCCTGATTTAAAACACCGCACTGGATAGAGTCAGGCACAAACGGCTCTAAAGCTTTTGGATAAAACCAGATATAAATATCAGCTTCATGTTTTGGCAGACTATAACCGCGGTCGCCTTCCCCACGACTAATCACAATTTTTAAAGTGCCGTTGAGTACAAGGTTCTGCTTTTGCAGCTGCTGTAAACTCAGTTCGATTAATTCAAAATTTACAGTTAAAGACAGTTTTTGACATGCAAGTTTTAGACGTTGCCAGTGCCTTTCTTTAAGCTCAATCTGATTTTGAAAGACACGAATTGTGGTAAAGCATCCATCTCCATAATGAAAGGCTCTATCTAATAAAGGAATAGTCTCAACGGGTTGCCCATTTTTAAAACACCACATGTTTGCTCCATCCTTTGCTAAAAGCCGCACAACAATACAACACCTTTCATTTAAATAATAAATGATTGATTTTAAAAAATTATACCGATTTCGTATCTGCTTTTGAAACTTGTTATATATCAAGATTTAAGAATAGTTTATCTCTTTTTATTATTTCTATTTTTTTCATATTAAATTCGTTTTTTATTATTTTTTTAGAATAAAGACTAGCGCTATTCTGCGTTCATGTTTTGAACATTTCATATTTTTTGAGGACTTATCTCATGCGTTTTTCTCAATTAAAAGTCGGGGTTATCGCTGCACTTCTTTCTGTTTCGTCATTTGCAGCCCAAGAATTTTTAAACGTTTCTTACGATCCTACTCGTGAGCTATATACAGATTTCAACAAACAGTTCGGTACTTACTGGAAACAACGTACTGGTCAAGATATTGAGTTTAAGCAATCACACGGCGGCTCTGGTAAACAGGCTCGTGCGGTTATCGATGGCTTAAATGCAGATGTGGTGACATTAGCACTTGCAGCAGATATTGATGAAATTGCTGAAAAAGCAAAATTACTTCCAACTAACTGGCAGAAAAAACTGCCACAAAACTCAACGCCATATACATCAACCATTGTATTTTTGGTGCGTAAAGGCAACCCAAAGCAAATTAAAGACTGGGCTGATTTAATCAAACCAGGTGTAGAAATCATTACACCAAACCCGAAAACCTCTGGTGGTGCTCGTTGGAACTATCTTGCAGCCTGGGCTTGGGCAAAACATCAACCAGGCGGCAATGATGCGAAAGCACAAGAATACGTTCGCCAAATTTATAAACATACTAAAGTTCTAGACTCTGGTGCTCGCGGTGCGACGACTACTTTCGCTGAGCGTGGCATTGGTGATGTATTACTGGCTTGGGAGAATGAAGCTCATTTAGCTATTCGTGAACAGCCGGGCAAATTTGAAATTATTACTCCGTCTCTTTCGATATTAGCTGAGCCTCCAGTTGCAATTGTGGAGAAGAATGCAGCTAAAAAAGGCAACTTAACGATTGCTAAAGGTTATCTCAACTATTTGTACTCACCTGCTGGTCAAGAAATTGCAGCACGTAACTTCTACCGTCCGCGTAACGCAGCTGTTCTTAAAAAATACAGCAATGTATTTAAGCCATTGAAGCTTGTAACAATCGACAAAGAGTTTGGTGGTTGGACAAAAGTACAAAAACAACACTTCGATAATGGTGGTGTTTTCGATCAAATCGTGAAAATCAATAGTGCAGAGAAGTAATTCTTTGCACTAAAGGTAAGGAGAACAGACATGATTCACACTGTAATTGTTCCGGGTGTAGGTGGCAGTGAACATCAGCATTGGCAATCTTGGTTGCAGCGTCAACTCGTGTCTAGTTCTCGTGTTGAGCAAAAAAACTGGGATAGACCTGTATTAAGCGAATGGGTTGAGCAATTCGTTAAAACAGTTCAAGCAGCTCAAGCTCCTGTTCAAATTGTTGCACATAGTTTTGGATGCTTAACGAGTGTAGCTGCTTTGGCTGAGCATCCAGAATTAAGAAGCCAAGTTAAGAAACTAATTTTAGTCGCTCCAGCGAATCCGGCACGCTTTGGGGAAGCAGGGTTTGCTCGCCATAGCTTGACCGACTACAAAGATTATTTTCATCAATTAAAAATTGATGTGCCTGCAACGCTACTCATTAGTGAAAATGATCCATGGCTCGGCTTTTTTGATGCGTTACAACTTGCAAAATCATGGAAGTTAAATCCCGTTAATCTTGGTGAAGTGGGCCATATTAATGTTGCCTCAGGTTTTGGGCCATTCCCGGATTTGCTGAACTATTTGATCCCAGAAGATTCGATGTGTAGTCACTCATCTATCGACCCGGTAAAAGCACATTTCTCTCTGAAATTTGCTTAATACCAATCTTTATACCGCACTGTTTATCTTTTTTTATTCGCTTACTGGTTTCAGCAGGCTTTTCTCTTTGAGGAAATATCATGTCGCAGCGATCCCGAGTGCTGCCTGGGTTTGGTCTATCTTTGGGCTTCACCCTCGCCTACGTTTCTTTTATTGTGCTTATTCCATTAGCCGCAGTCTTTATCAAATCATTTGGAATCGGATGGGACGGATTATGGGAAATTTTAACGTCTGAGCGTATTTTGAAATCGCTTCAACTCAGCTTTAGTTCAGCTTTAATCGCAGCATTTATTAATGTTGTGTTTGGTCTGCTTTTGGCTTGGTGTCTTGTCCGCTATAACTTTCCAGGAAAGCGTCTAATTGATGCATTGGTCGATTTACCTTTTGCTCTTCCAACCGCAGTTGCTGGTATTGCACTGACTTCACTCTATGCACCTACTGGTTGGTTAGGTCAATATCTGGAACCACTTGGTATTCAGGTTGCCTATACGCCTATCGGGATTACGCTGGCATTGGTATTTATTGGTATTCCTTTTATTGTTCGGACCGTTCAACCAGTACTCAGCGATATTGAAACCGAACTTGAGGAAGCAGCTTCAGCACTTGGTGCAAATCGTTGGCAGACCATTACTAAAATTATTTTACCCATCTTACTACCTGCTCTATTTACAGGCTTTGCTTTAGCGTTTGCTCGCGGCGTGGGTGAGTATGGTTCTGTTATTTTTATTGCAGGTAACCAGCCATTTAAAACAGAAATTGCACCGCTGATGATCATTTCTCGTCTTGAAGAATATGATTATGCAGGTGCAACGACCATTGCAGCGGTCATGTTAGTTCTCTCTTTTATCATTCTATTTGTCATTAACTTACTTCAAGCATGGGCAAACCGTCGTACAGGGAGAAACATCACATGAATTTACATACCGACAGCAACGCACTTGCTTTGAAGTTACAGTCTCGTGATGCGACACGTGAGCCAACTTGGGTACGTTATACCCTTATTACAATTGCACTGATTTTTTTCCTCAGTTGCCTCATGCTGCCACTCATTTTAGTTTTCGTAGAAGCATTTAAACAGGGACTTGAAGTCTATGTTCAGGCTTTGATTGATCCAGATACCTTATCAGCAGTGAAATTAACATTACTCACCGCAGCAATTGCAGTTCCAATTAATGTGATATTTGGTGTTGCTGCAGCTTGGGCTGTCTCTAAGTTCCAGTTTAAAGGCAAGGCAATTTTAACCACTATCATTGATATGCCTTTTTCGGTTTCACCTGTTATTGCAGGTTTAATGATTGTTCTAATTTTTGGTGCGCAAGGTTGGTTCGGCGGCTGGTTAATGGATCATGACATCAAGATTTTATATGCCGTACCTGGAATTGTTTTAGCAACCATTTTTATTACAGTTCCTTTTGTGGCGCGTGAGTTAATTCCACTCATGGAAGCTCAGGGAACAGAGGAAGAAGAAGCAGCAATTGTACTCGGTGCTTCAGGTTGGCAAACTTTTTGGAAGGTCACCCTCCCTAACATTAAATGGGGTCTGATTTACGGCGTGATTTTGTGTAATGCCCGTGCAATGGGTGAGTTTGGCGCAGTATCAGTGGTTTCTGGTCATATCCGTGGTGAAACCAATACCCTGCCACTGCATGTTGAAATTTTATATAACGAGTACACCTTTAGCGCAGCCTTTGCCGTGTCCTCACTGCTTGCCTTCTTAGCTCTTTTAACACTGATTTTAAAAACTTGGTTAGAGCTACATCAAGATAAACCAGAACCGCATTCAACTGATTCGTAAGGAATGAAATCATGAGTATTCAAGTTAAAAATATTGAAAAACACTTTGGTGCATTCCATGCGCTTAAAAATATTTCCCTAGACTTTCCAGAGGGTGAACTGGTTGCGCTACTTGGACCATCTGGTTGTGGTAAGACGACTCTGCTTCGTATCATTGCAGGTCTAGAGTCAGCCGATGGCGGTCAGGTTTTACTTGAAGGTGAAGATGCGACTAATGTACATGTGCGTGAGCGTCAGGTCGGCTTTGTATTTCAGCACTATGCTTTATTCCGTCACATGACTGTATTTGACAATATTGCCTTTGGTTTACGTGTTCGACCTCGTGCAACCCGTCCTTCGGAAGCTGAAATTAAAAAACGTGTCACTCGTTTACTTGATCTAGTTCAACTAGGCTTTTTAGCAGACCGCTACCCTGCTCAGCTTTCTGGCGGACAACGTCAGCGTATTGCTTTAGCCCGTGCTTTGGCAGTAGAACCTCGCGTGTTATTACTCGATGAACCATTTGGCGCTCTAGATGCCAAAGTACGCAAAGAATTACGTCGCTGGTTACGCAACTTACATGATGAATTGCATATCACTTCAATTTTCGTGACTCACGATCAAGAAGAAGCACTTGAGGTTGCAGACCAGATTATTGTCATGAATAAAGGTAATGTTGAGCAAATCGGTTCACCTCGTGAAGTTTATGAAAAACCTGCAACGCCATTTGTGTTTGATTTCTTGGGTCAGGCAAATCGATTTGAAGGTGAACATACGGAAGGTATTATCCGTATCGGTAATGACCGTATTCAATTACCAACAGCAGTTGAGGCACCTCAAGGAAAAGTGATTGCTTTTGCCCGTCCAGATGAGTTACATATTCACTCGCAACCGCAAGCGAATACCATTGAAGCGACTTTTGTACGTGAAATCTGGATTGCTGGAAAAGTAGTGGCCGAATTACAAGACCGTAATGGACGTTTAATTGAAATTGCTCTGAGCAGTGAAGCTGCAAAATTACATGCATTTAAACCTAATCAAACTGTTTGGGTGAGCGCATCTCAATTGCACTTATTTGCAGACCAAGTTGCTTAAGAAATATATTTGGTGAGGAAATATCTTGCGGATCTTTAGACGCTCCTCACCTCTTTTGAGGAAAAGTGTAAATGAACTTTCAACAATTAAGAATTATCCGAGAAACAGTACGCCAAAACTTTAACTTGACGGAAGCATCGGCTGCACTCTACACATCTCAATCGGGTGTAAGTAAACACATCAAAGATTTAGAAGATGAATTAGGTGTTCAACTTTTCGTTCGTAAAGGTAAACGCCTTTTAGGTTTAACTGAACCAGGACAGTCACTTCTTAGCATTGTTGAACGCATGTTAGTGGATGCTGAAAATATTAAACGGCTTGCTGAAGATTTTAATAAGGTTGATGAAGGAACATTAACGATCGCAACTACGCATACACAAGCGCGTTATGTATTGCCTCCAATCGTTAATCAATTTAAGAAATTATTTCCAAAAGTTCATTTGATTTTACAACAAGCTAGCCCTGTCGAAATTTCAGAAATGCTTTTACAAGGCGAAGCGGATATTGGAATTGCAACTGAGTCTTTAACAACTGAAGAAAATCTGGCTAGTATTCCTTACTATCAATGGCAGCACAGTATTATTACCCCGCAAAATCATCCTCTGGTGCAGGCGGATAAGATCACTCTAGAACTTTTAGCAGAATATCCACTCATTACTTATCATGGTGGTTTTACAGGCCGATCTAAAATTGATAAAGCCTTTGAAGAAGCTCACCTAGATGCAGATATCGTAATGTCAGCTCTTGATGCCGATGTTATCAAAACTTATGTGGAACTTGGCATGGGTGTCGGGATTGTCAATGACGTGGCTTATGATACAGAACGTGATTATCGTTTAAAGCAAACCAAAACTGATATTTTTGGTGTTAATACTACATGGATTGCGGTTCGCAAAGGCCACTTATTACGCGGTTATGGTTACGAATTTATTTCTTTATGCTCACCTGATGCGGATATTAAAGCGCTTAAGAAAATTGCTTACCCAGACGAATAAAAATTAAAAATAAATAAAAGAGCTTTTTAGCTCTTTTATTTATTTTATTAAGTACAAAAAAAACGAGCCGTAGCTCGTTTTTTCTTTTGCGATCTTACCAGTAGAAGTTCACACCAACTTTACCAACTGGTAACCATTGGTATTTATCATCATTACGGATTTCGTTTTCTTCAGCACGTAAGTCTTTATCAAAGTCAGCACCATTAACATTAACAAATGTACCATTTGATTTAAGATTTACACTTGGGTTACCAGTATAGTAAGCACCTAACTCACCAAATACACCCCAGTTTTTATTGATTTTAGGTGCAAAACCAAAACCTAAATATGGAGCGATATCATTTTTATAACTTAATTTACCATCCACTGAACCATTAAAGTTATAATTATTACCATTTACTTTAATAGTACCGTCTTGCGAACGTTTAGTTAGATCGTAATCGTTATCTAAATAAGCAGCACCCGCAGCTACATATAAACCTTGAGCCCAACGGTTAGCACTTGCACCCCATGGACGAATCTCAGCATTTAAGTAGATATTATTGTTATCCATATCTAGGTCATATTTAGTACCATTTACAGAAACATCATCTGTCCATGAAATGTCACCACCATTATAACCAAGAGCCAAACCTACATATGGGTTTGCTTGCCATAACAAAGCACCACCGTAACCAGTTGTACCTACCTCAGCACGTGCCCCCACAGGAATTAATTGGTTTTTGTCAAATGCGTAGCTGTCATGAACAACGGCTTCATCTGCCATAGCAGCGCCAGCAGCGAATAAAGCTGTTGTAGTGACTAATACACGTAATGCTTTCATAGTTTTCTCCTCAAAAAGGCTCTGTTTTTAATTTATTCATCTTGTGACTGAAATCATAATAATGACAGCTTAGATTCTTTTTTATACAAAAAATGCTAGATTTCTGTTATTTTTTGATACAAATTGAGTTAAATTTTTATTTTCAAATCATTTTTGTGTAAAAAACACTTGATTATCTAATAAGCTTATTTTGGTTTATCTCATTTATATCATCAATTAAACGTAACACGTTTTTGAAAGATTCTTGTCACAAATTAGTGTAAAATCTTTAAAATTTTTTATGGAAGGAAGATCATGTCTCAGCTTTCTACAATCATTGAGCAAGCATTTGAAGACCGCGCAAATTTTACTGCAGCAGATTGTTCAAGCGAAATTCGCCAAGCTGTTGAAGAAGCAATTGCTGGTTTAGATAACGGTACACTTCGAGTTGCTGAAAAAATCAATGGTGAATGGGTTGTTCATCAATGGTTAAAAAAAGCTGTTTTATTATCATTTAAACTGAATGACAATAAACCAATCGAGTCATGTGATCTTCGTTTCTATGACAAAGTTGAAACTAAATTCTCTGGTTGGACTGAAGAGCAATTTAAAGCTGCAGGTGTTCGTGTTGTTCCTCCTGCTGTAGCACGTCGTGGTAGCTTCCAAGCTAAAAACGTGGTGTTAATGCCATCTTATGTCAACATTGGCGCTTATGTAGATGAAGGCACAATGGTTGATACATGGGCAACTGTAGGTTCATGTGCTCAAATCGGTAAAAATGTTCACTTATCTGGTGGTGTAGGTATTGGTGGTGTTTTAGAACCATTACAAGCTAACCCAACTATTATTGAAGACAACTGCTTTATCGGTGCGCGTTCAGAAATCGTTGAAGGCGTTATCGTTGAAGAAGGCTCAGTCATTTCAATGGGCGTTTTCATCGGTCAATCAACTAAAATTTATGACCGTGAAACTGGCGAAATCCATTATGGTCGTGTACCAGCAGGTTCAGTTGTAGTTTCAGGCAGCTTGCCATCTAAATGTGGTACTTACAGCTTATATGCTGCAATTATCGTGAAAAAAGTTGATGCGCAAACACGTTCAAAAACAAGCTTGAACGATTTGTTACGCGCTGACTAATTTGTTATAACTCTGTTGCGGAGCTTTAATCGCTCCTCATCTCTACGATCAAACTGATCGTAGAGATTTTATTTTTTATATAGTGTGGTATTTCTAGAATGGCTTCCTTACGTTCCTCTGCAATTCCTGTCTCAGACCCTGCGTCCGGTTTACGCATTACCGAGATTTTTTACTCGTTGCAGGGTGAAGCAAATGCCTCTGGCCTACCGACTGTATTTATTCGTCTAACAGGCTGTCCATTACGTTGTAGCTATTGCGATACCACCTATTCCTTTGAAGGTGGCGAGCGTTTTTCACTTGAACATATCATTGAAACAGCTACACAATTTCAAACACCTTATATTTGTGTGACAGGTGGTGAACCTCTTGCTCAGCCAAACTGTTTGATTTTATTACAACGTTTATGTGAAGCAGGTTTTGACGTCTCTTTAGAAACCAGTGGAGCCCTTGATGTATCAAGAGTGGATCTCCGTGTTTCAAAAGTCCTCGATTTAAAAACTCCAACTTCTGGTGAAGAACATCGCAATCTCATCAGTAATCTTGACCATTTAACACCACGTGACCAAATCAAATTTGTGATTTGTAATCGTGAAGACTATGAATGGTCAAAGCAACAAGTTGAAAAATATCAACTGCAAACCAAAGTCAGTACCGTTTGGTTCTCCCCTGCCTTTGCGGTTGAAAAAGGTGCTGTAGGCCTGCCACGTCTAGCACGTGATCTGGCACAGTGGATACTTGATGATAAATTACCTGTTCGTTTTCAACTTCAGTTACATAAACTGCTTTGGAATGATGAATCAGGTCGTTAATCACTCAATAAAATAAATCATTCCGAATATGGAGAAAAATATGCGCTCTCGTGCCATTGTTTTACTTTCAGGCGGCTTAGACTCAACCACTTGCCTAGCTTGGGCACAAGCGCGCTATGAATGTATTGCTATTAGTTTTATGTATGGTCAACGCTCAACCACTGAACTTGATGCTGCAAAAGCATTAGCTCAGCGTTCAGGTGTTGAACATCGTGTAATTAATATTGATCTAGCAAATTTAGGTGGATCAGCACTTACAGATCACAACATTGCAGTACCAGAACAGTTACAAGAAGGTATTCCTGTAACTTATGTACCAGCGCGTAACACTATTTTCCTCTCATATGCTCTAGCAGCAGCTGAAGTATTTAATGCTGAAGCTATTGTTATTGGTATCAATGCTGTTGATTATTCAGGATATCCTGATTGTCGCCCTGAATTTATTGATGCTTTTGCGAATATGGCCCGTTTAGCAACTAAAGCTGGCGTAGAAGGAAAACCACTTAAATTTGAAACACCCCTGTTACATTTATCCAAAGCGAATATCATACGTTTAGGGATTGAACATGGCGTAGACTATAGTCAAACGGTATCTTGCTACCAAGCAGATGCTCAAGGACGTGCGTGTGGTAAATGTGACAGTTGCCGTTTGCGTAAAGAAGGCTTTATCGATGCTGGTGTTACCGATCCAACACGCTATATACCGTAATAAGTAGGTAAAATTTATGAAGTTGTTAAAATCAAATCTTATTCTTTCATCTTTATTCTCAGCAGCTGCACTTATGGCTGGGTCAGCTCAAGCAGCTGAAAACCCAGTTCAAGCGGCATATAAAAGTACTAACGTTAAAGGTGCATTAGTTAACGTTTGTAAAGAACAAACTGCTAAAGGCGGCAAGTTAAGTTCATCTGAAGTTAGCAAATTCTGTAGCTGCCAAGTTGAAGCACAAGGTAAAGTGACTGAAGCACAAAAATGGGAAATCCAAAGCGCAATCAATGCGAAGAAAAGCCCAAGTTCTCTAGGATTTGTACAACAACAAAACCGTGATCTTAAAGCATGTTTTGGTCCTCAGTTAACAACTAAGCTTGAAAAGTTAACTGAAGATGCAATGAAGGCAGCTCAACAACAAGCTCCTAAGAAATAAGATTTTAATGTCCCAAATTAAGCCTGCATTTATGCAGGCTTTTTTTATAGCTCTGTTAAAATGACAGCACTTTTGACCAATTCATTTGATGTAAGCTATGCAAGAACAATGGAAAACTAATGCTAACCATAAAAGGTCTATTGTCTCATTTAGTGGAGGCAAAGATAGTTCTCTAGCACTCTACCATGCAATGCAGACAGGCGAAGTGATTGGGTTGATCGTAATGCTAGAAGAACAAGGCCAACGTTCTCGCTCACATGCTATGCCTCTTGATATTATTCAAGCACAAGCTAAAGCAATCGGTTTGCCCGTGCTTATGGCTTCATCAAGTTGGAATGACTATGAAGTAAAGTTTATTGAATTACTCAATCAAGCAAAGCAACAAGGAGCCGAGGTACTGGTTACAGGTGACCTTGATATGCCTGAACACGGCTGTTGGCATGATCGAGTAACGCAACAAGTGGGTCTTCAATTAGCAATGCCTCTTTGGCTACGTCCGCATCGTGAAGTTGTTGAAGAATTTATTCAACTTGGATTCCAGAGTGTAGTGGTGACCGTAAACCTTAAACTCGGGATGAAGGTAGGAGATTTAGGAAAAACTTTAACTTTAGAATATATCCAAGAGCTTGAGAACCGTGGCATTGATCCATGTGGTGAGGGCGGTGAATTTCATACGACCGTGATTGATGGGCCAATTTTTAACAAAGCAATCCCTGTAAGAAAACTCAATATTGTTTATCATGAGGAATACGCTTTTTTACCACTTGAATTAAATCAAATTTAACTTTTAAAGGATAAGAAATGTCTGAGAATATTCAACTGCCAAATCAGGTGTTCCCTACTACACACGGCGAAGTGAACTTGACCGAAGTCGAAAATGAATGGCTAATTATTTACTTCTATCCTAAAGATTCAACACCAGGGTGTACAACACAAGCAGTGGGTTTTTCTTGTTTGAAAGATCAGTTTGATGCTTTAGATACCCGTATTTTCGGTATTTCACGTGACTCGGTAAAAGCCCATCAAAATTTTACAGAGAAGCAAGCACTTACTATTGATCTGATCAGTGATAAAGAAGAAATTCTTTGTCATCACTTTGATGTGATTAAAGAAAAGAATATGTATGGTAAAAAAGTAATGGGTATTGAACGTTCTACTTTTATTTTCCATAACAAAACTTTAGTTAAAAGCTATCGCAAAGTTAAAGCAGCTGGGCATGCAGAGCAAGTTCTAGAAGACTTAAAAGCTCTACAAACAGCTTAATAAACTTAAGAAACAAAAAGCGGGCATAATGCTCGTTTTTTGTATATGAACAAATTACTTACTCCTTTACTTTGGCGTATGATAAAGACATTAGAATAATTCACGCTAAGGTATTTACATGAGTCTGCTCAAAGTTTGTAATTTACTGTCTAGTGGTCTTGTTATCTCTGCTTGCTCCGTTAGTTCATCCAGTATGCCGCCCTCAATTACACCATCTACCACGCAAGTTGAAACTCCACCTATAAAAATAAGTTGCCAAGATTTACAAAACCCTGCCTATCAACAAACCGTACTTAAAATAATTAATCAAATTCGCCAGCAATCACGCCAATGTGGACAACAACATTTCGCTGCAACCAGACCATTAAGTTGGAGTAATAATTTATATAAAGGTGCACTTTCTCATAGTGAAGATATGGCAACACACAACTTTCTCGGACATGTTGGCTCCACGGGACTAGATTTAAAATCACGTTTGAAAATTTATAATACACTCGGTAAAGCCAATGGTGAAAATGTCGCGAGTGGACAGAAAACATTAGATGAAGTGATGTCTAGATGGCTGTCGAGTCCCCTACATTGTAGTAACCTAATGAACCCTAAATTTACAACCTATGCAATTGCTTGTGCTTCTGATCAATCTGTAAAACAAAAGAGCTATTGGACTCAACAATTTGGTACACGTTAAAAGGAAAAAAGATGCAATCAGGTTCGATCACCCCTATTTTAAGAATTTTTGATGTCGAGTTAGCTCAATCATTTTATCTTGAGTTCTTAGGTTTTCAGCTTGATTGGCAACACCAATTTGAAGACAACTTTCCGTTATATTTACAAATTTCTAAAGATGATTGCGTTATTCATTTATCTGAGCATTTTGGAGATGCGAGTCCTCATAGTGCGATCCGTATTTATTGGGAACATATTTACGAGCTGCATAGTGAACTAAGCCAAAAAAATTATAAATTTTCTAAGCCTCAGGTTGAAAAAACAGATTGGGAGACACTTGAACTCAGTATCACCGATCCTTTTTCCAACCGAATTATCTTTTGGGCAGATGCTTAATCGATATACATTTACTCAAAATCATCTAAATTAGAGCGATCATCTTCTTCAAAGCGTTGTTGTAACTGTTGATAAGTGCGTGTTTTTTTAAACTCATCTAAAAATTGAATAGTTCCTACAGGGAAAAATTCGGTTTGGATTTCACCACGATAATAAGCTTCACGCATTGGTGTTGCCGAGATAGAGTCTTTTAAACTATCAAGCTCAACCATAATCCACTCAGGAAATAGTCGTAAATAATATGAAGACTCATCCTTAAAGTGTCCAATCAAACCAACTTTTGAGTTCGGTTCAATTACGCCATTCACTAAAGATTTGACTTGTTTTACCCATTTTTCGTCATTATAAACATCTACTACATGTACAAAACGAATGCGTTTTTGCTCTTCTAACGAGAAATTTGACAAGATCATTTGCTCGCGCTCTACTGCTAAGAACGGATTTTTAATATTACGTTCCATTTGAGCAGAACCTAATGCCAAAACGACATAGTGGCTTTGTTGTAAGGCAATTTCAATTGTCTGCATATGAGCTAAATGAAATGGTTGAAAACGCCCTATAAAAACGAGATAGTCAAATTTATACATAATTAGATTTTCACTTTTTATGAACTCACCAGTTAACCGCATTACAAAAAATATGCGCCATAATGAGAACCTAAAAATTAACAACGTGGTTTAAAGCAAGGATAGTACGATGACACTTAGCTGTATTCAACAACCTCATCAACATTTACACGCAAATTTAGAAGGTGGCGTACTCACCTTAGCCATAAATCGCCCAGAAGCAAAAAATGCACTGTATGGCGAACTTTACTTATGGATTGCCAAAGCACTTGATGAAGCTGACCAAGACAAAGATGTACGAGTAATCGTTATACGTGGTGTAGAGCAAGATTTTACCGCTGGTAATGACATGAAAGATTTTATGGGTTTTGTACAAAATCCCAATCTAGGCCCAGCAGGTCAAGTTCCTCCGTTTGTACTCCTTAAATCTGCTGCTAGATTATCGAAGCCACTTATTATTGCAGTAAAAGGTGTGGCTATTGGTATTGGTGTTACGATTTTATTACATGCAGATTTAGTTTTTGCTGACAATACCGCCCTTTTCCAAATTCCATTTGTAAGTCTTGGCCTTTCTCCAGAAGGCGGTGCAAGCCAATTATTGGTTAAACAAGCGGGTTATCACAAAGCAGCTGAACTTCTATTTACTGCGAAAAAATTTAATGCAGAAACCGCAGTACAAGCAAGCTTAGTTAATGAAGTTGTTGAAGATGCTTATGCATCTGCTCAGGCAACCGCTCAACATTTAGCAGCTTTACCACTTGCCTCATTAAAACAAACCAAAGCATTGATGAAACATGATTTAGATCAAATTATTGAATGTATTGATCATGAAGCTGAAATCTTTATGCAACGCGTTCAATCTCCAGAAATGCTAGAAGCTGTACAAGCATTTATGCAGAAACGTAAACCAGATTTCTCGCAGTTTAATTAAAAATCAATTTCTATGATTTGAATAAACTCAAAGGCAGGCTCTTCATAAGGATGGCTTGCCTTTAATGCTTTTGCTACAGCCTGTGCATTTTCTTCAATTACAATTGTTTCAACTCGCCACTCATCAACTTGTTCAAGTTCACCCAGCTCTCCGATATAAGGATCTGCACCTTTGATGGGTTTAAATTGCCCTATTCCTTTCACTTGCCATGCGCAGTGTTCATAATTACCGATACCACCCGCACCAGCAGAAAAAATAGCTTGTTTAGTCGACTCAAGATGTGAATCTGGCACGTAATAAATCAGCTTTAACATAGGTAGAATGACTCAAAACTAGTGAACTTGCTTTAAATCATACCGTTAAAAAAGCTTCTAAATCAAAGTCAGCTCATCATTACCAAATAATTTGCTCCAATAAAGAGGATTTGAATGGCAAGCGCCAAGCCAAACAAGCGCCAGCCCTTATCTTTGGTATACATTGTTCTTATGTGATACTTATTTTTCATCATTTTGATCTCCGATTTTTATCGTTGTTACAGAGAAAGCAAAAATTGATCCAATTTTGAACAAACTATAAAGTGTTAAATAGCCGAATGTCTATAGACTTATAATTTTTCTAAAATGCTTAAAAGAGCTACACTCATTTATATGTAGCTCTTATTCTGAACAAAATTTTAAATTTCAGTGTGCTAGCTGCGTCTTTATAATTTTAAGCATTCGATTTCTTTAAATATCTGTTCTCATATATTGTCATCATAAATGCTAAACCACATAAAATGACGAAGCCGCCAGTCATTGGTATTAATGTACCGTTATATAATTGCCCAATAATAGATGCCAGAATAAGTGACAAAACGGAGGATGCTGCACCAATAATGGCCGATGCCATACCTGCAACATGCCCCATCGGTTCCATTGCAATTGCATTTAAATTTCCAAATAAAGTTCCAAATAATAAAAATAAAATGCAGGCATAAAGCATAAACATCCAGAATGAAATAGCCACACCTAAAAGTTGAATTCCTAAGAAAACTAAAGAAATTAAGCACAAACCTAGAAAGCCATAAATACAGATTGGACGCATACCAAACTTCATAACAATTTTAGAATTTGTAAATGAAGCGATTCCCATCACACCTGCGAGCACAGCAAAATAAGCACTAAACTCTTGCCCTGTTTTACCAAACTGCTGCATAAAAATTTGCTGAGAAGTACCTAAGTAACCAATAAATCCACCAAAGCAAAAACCTGCACATAGCAAATAGCTCATGGTGGTTTTATTACTCACTACTTCTTTAAAGCCCTCTTGAAATGCTTGTAGGCGCATAGGTAAACGATTTTCGGGAAGCAACGTCTCTTCCAAACGTAAAGCAACCCATGCCCCCACAACTGTGGCATAGGCCATATATAAAACAAAGATCTCACGCCAACCAAAGAAATGGATAATGAGCTGGCCCAAACTTGGTGCAATTGCTGGGGCAACCATAAACACCATCATAATTAAAGACATGATGCGGGCCATTTGAGCCCCACTGTATTTATCTCTAACAATTGAAATAGAAGCCACGTAAGGACCTGATACGCCAACCCCTTGAATGAAACGTCCAACTAGAAACCATTCAAAACTTTGTGTGGTAAAACACAACAAACTTCCCAGAAAGTAAATAACAATTCCTGTGAATAAAATACGTTTACGGCCAATCGCATCGGATAGAGGGCCAGCAATCAGTTGACCAATCGTCATACCAGAAAAAATACCAATAATGACCCACTGTGTCTGATTATTATTTTTTAAGTCAAAAACTCGTCCGATTTCGCCCAAAGCAGGTAGGACTGCATCTATTGAAAAAGAAACAATAGACATGAGCAATGCCATTAGTAATGCAAATTCATGGAAATGGATTTTTGATTTCATTTTTCTTCTCTGCTATTTATTAATATCGTACTACATACAAATAAGCCACCTTACGGTGGCTTATTTCAACTTTTATATTACCCGATAAACTTACGTGCATTACGGAACATACGTAACCATGCACCATCCTCAGTCCATTCTTCTGGACTCCAAGAGTGTTGAATTGCACGGAAAGTACGCTCTGGGTGTGGCATCATGATCGTTGCACGACCATCTTTAGATGTTACACCAGTAATCGCTTCCGGCGAACCATTCGGATTCAATGGATAATGTTGAGTCGGGTTACCATGGCTGTCAACATAACGCAAAGCAACTTGATTCGCTGCATTCAAGCCTGCAATATCAGCTTCACTCGCAACTGCACGACCTTCACCGTGTGCTACAGCAATCGGTAAAATCGAACCTTCCATTCCATTAAGCAATACAGAAACAGTTTTTTCAACACGAACGTTTACGCTACGAGCTTCAAAAACTTCTGACATATTGCGGTGGAAACGTGGCCAATGTTCAGCACCTGGAATAAGTGGTGCTAATTGTGACAACATTTGGCAACCATTACAGATACCTAAGCTGAACGTATCTTCACGATGGAAGAATTGTTCAAACTGATCACGTAATTTCGCATTGAACAATACAGATTTTGCCCAACCACCGCCAGCACCCATTACGTCACCGTAAGAGAAACCGCCACAAGTTACTAAACCTTCAAAATCACTTAGACTAACGCGACCAGCAAGTAAATCACTCATGTGCACGTCAACGGTATTGAAACCAACCTTATCAAAGGCTGCTGCCATTTCAATATGACCGTTTACACCTTGCTCACGCAAGATCGCCATATTAGGACGACGTGTGTTAATGAATGGTGCTTCGATAGGTTCATTCAAGTCAAATGTTGGTTTAGCAATTAAGCCTTGATGTGATTTATCTGCAATTAAAGCAAATTCTTGGTCAGCAGTTTCTACGTTATCACGTAAACGTTGGATCTGATGAGATACTTCAGACCAAGCCTGTTGTAACTCTGCGCGCTCTAAAGTCAAACCGTTTACAGATAATTGATCTGTGTTGTTTACACGACCAACTACAGCAATTGCATCTTTTAAGCTAGAAGCAGCAACTTCTGCTTGTAAAGCTTCCCAATCAGCTGCTTTGATTTGAACAACTGCACCAATTTCTTCAGCAAACAAACTTGCTGGAGTTTGGTCTTCTAATGCAACACCTAAACGTGCAGCAAACATCATTTCAGCAACAGTTGCAAGTAAACCACCATCACCGATGTCATGGTAAGCTTGAATCAAGCCACGGTTGTTCCAATCTTGAATTAAAGCAAAGAACGCTTTGAAATCATCAAAACTATCAACGTCTGGAGTGATTGAACCAATTGCTTTATATACTTGCGCAAGAATAGAACCACCTAAACGGAATTGTCCTTTAGATAAATCAATACGGACAAGTACTGAGTCTTCTAAATTCTTAAGTTCAGGTGTTAAAGTCTTACGAACATCAGCTACTGGAGCAAATGCAGTAATTACACCAGTCATTGGAGATGTTACAGCTTTATCTTCACCATTATCATTCCAAGTGGTACGCATTGAAAGCGAGTCTTTACCTACAGGAATCGCAATTCCTAAAGCAGGACACATTTCCATACCAATCGCTTTCACACCTTCAAACAATGCTTGGTCTTCACCTTTTTGACCAGCAGCAGCCATCCAGTTTGCAGAAAGTTTGATATCGCTAATTTGTTCAATGTTTGCACATGCAATATTGGTAATTGCTTCAGCAACTGCCAAGCGAGCAGATGCTGCTGGATTTAACAATGCAACTGGTGGACGTTCACCCATTGCCATTGCTTCACCAGTGAACCCTTGTAGGCTCGTAGTCGTTACTGCTGCATCCGCAACAGGAATCTGCCAACGACCAACCATTTGGTCACGTGCAACCATACCTGTAATTGAACGGTCACCAATGGTGATTAAGAATGACTTAGACGCAACTGTAGGATTTTTCAATACACGGAAAATCGCATCTTTCAAATCAACTTTTGAAGCGTCAAATTCGTTACCTTTGCGTTCAATTGTTTCATAAGAACGTTGCATACGCGGTGTACCGCCAAGCATTACTTGCATTGGGATATCAACTGCATTGTTCTGGAACAATGGATCTTCAACAGTTAAATGACGAGCTTCAGTTGCTTCACCTAACACGGCAAATGGACAACGTTCACGAGCACAGATTGATTCGAACTGTTCTAAAGACTCTGGGCGAATTGCAAGAACATAACGCTCTTGAGCTTCATTTGACCAGATTTCCATTGGGCTCATGCCCGGCTCTAATGAAGGAATTTTACGAAGGTTAAGAACTGCACCTAACTCATGATCATTCACAAGTTCAGGCATAGCATTTGATAGACCACCCGCGCCAACGTCATGTACAGAAACGATTGGGTTGAAGTCTTCTAAACGCCAGCAAGTATCGATTACTTCTTGACAACGGCGCTCCATTTCTGGGTTTTCACGTTGTACAGAAGCGAAATCAAGGCTTTCACCCATTGTA
>NZ_JEXG01000039.1:0-34351 GCF_000581275.1 Acinetobacter sp. 809848 | reverse complement strand
GCGGCTGGATTCGAACCAACGGATGCCGAGATCAAAACCCGGTGCCTTACCACTTGGCGACGCCCCTAACGTGTAACCTTAAAATGATTAAGAGGAGATTCTTTTAAACTATTTACCAAGTAAGATTTACATGGTGAATGCTTAAGAATTTCATCAATATTCATTTCATTCGTTACTTCAATAAAAACACAAGCACCTGTACCTGTAAGCTTTGCTTGACCAAATTGATCTAAATATTGCATTGCTTCTTCTACTTCAGGGTATAACTGCCGAGCCAGTGGCTCAAAGTTATTTCCAAAATTAGAAGGTTCTAACTGATAGGCGCAAAATTTAGTGGTCTTAGAGTCTCTTGTCAATGTTTTTTGTGAAAAAAGCAATTGAGTGCTGATAAAACAATCAGGTTTTAAAATAATGAACTGTTTTTGATCTAAGTCTATGAATGATAAATGTTCACCAATGCCTTCAGCCCATGCATTTTTACCATAAATAAAAATTGGAACATCGGCACCGAGCTTAACACCATAGTCCGCAAGTTGTTCTTGCTCTAGGCCACATTCCCATAATTGATTTAACACAATAAGTGTTGTGGCGGCATTAGATGAACCGCCGCCTAGACCCGCACCCATTGGAATATTTTTTTCAATTTTGATGTCCAAGCCACAAAGTTTTTTTGCATGTGGTTTTAGTATTTGGGCTGCTCGATAAATCAAATTTTCTTCAGGTCGAACTTCACTCAACCCATCAATTTCGATTTCTTCGCCCAAAGTCGGTGTAAATGTCATCCAATCATATAAATCAATCAGTTGGAAAATGGTTTGTAGCTCATGGTAACCATTCTCACGTCGGCCTGTAATATGTAAAAACAGGTTGAGCTTAGCAGGGGAAGGAACTCGAATCATAGATTTATATAATTAGACTTAGCGGTTTTGGATGACCATTGTAATACGGTTTTCTTTATCTTCAGCAAGAGCTTGCTTTAAAACCAGTTTGTTTGGCAAAGTTTGTTCACCATCGTAACTGAAATTAACTGTCCAGCCATCTTCAATCAGTTGACTCACTCGATTTGTAGCGTCTTTCGTAATTTGAGCATTTAGCGTTGCTGGTTTTGCTAAAATCCAGCTCGTTAAGTGCGTAATTGGTGCTTGCCAACCTGTTGCTCGCTCTAAAAGTTCTTCTGGAGATGCAGCGCTAATAAGTCCTGTTTTAGAACTGTTTAAAGTTACTTCGCCTGGTTTACCCTGAATTTGGGTTTTTCCAACGCCTAAAATACCGCTTAATTCGATATCAAAATTATCTTGCTGTTGAAGCCAGGTAAAAAAAGCACTACCGGTTTGCTGTGGTGTACGAACCCCAATCTTACCTTGCAAATTAAAGTGTTTTTCGTCTTGAACTTGTTGAGTAACCGCAGGTTTTGGTTGAGTAAAATGCTGACAACCGGTTAGAAATAATACACTTGATCCACAGATCGCTGTGCACAGTTGGGCAAATTTGCTCATATATTTAACTCTTTTTTGCAGATGTAGGTAAAATTAACGCATCAAGCTGTTGTAATTGTGGATCATTGGCATGCTTTTGTTTCAGTTGTTGTAACACTGCGCTAAATTGCGTGAGTGACCCTTGCATATACAAAGCTTTAGCATAACGAATACCAATATTTATATTATGGCTAAGTTCATACGCTTTGCCTAAGGCTTCCGCCGCAGCTTCATAATCATTCTGTAAAAATGCAATATAACCTAGCGTATCAAGAATTGAAGCCTGTTCAGGCGCATATTCTAATGCTTGCTCTGCATACTGACGTGCTTCTTTTAAACGACGGTTTTGCAGTGCCAGTGTATAAGCATATGCATTTAGATACGTTGGGCTGTTGGGCTCAAGTTGTAATAATTGTTTTAAGGTTTTGTCCAGCTTGTCACGGTCCGTATATGGATCAAGTAATAAAACTTCCGCGTAAATTAGTTCTGGGTCGTCGGGTAGGTTTTTAATTGCTTCATCTAATAGATTTAGTGCAGCTTTTTTATTGCCCATTTTCTTTAAGATTTCAGCTTGGGCTTGATATAAGAAGCTTGCATGTTGAGGATAATTTACTCGTTCTTGAGTAAGGAACCGTAAAGCATCGTGTAAATTTTCTTGTTTATCATATATTGCGATCAAGTTTCGTCTAGATACCACATATAAACTGCCATCAACTAAACGATAGTATGCTTTTGCAGTTTCATAATGCTGTTTACGCTCCGCATTAATAGCTAAGTAGTAATACGCTTCATTTTGATATTTTGCCGAGTTTCGTAGGTCAACAAGATATTGTTCTGCTTTGTCATATTGCTTTAAATCAATACTTGTTAAGCCTGCAATAAATAAGGCTTCTTCAGCTTTAGGGTTGGTTTCTATAATCTTTTCAAGTTTTTCTAACGCAAGCTGAGATTGGTTAATTTGTATGAGATAGCGGATTTCAGCTAATCGAATATCTAAATTTTTCTTATTTTTACGACTCGACTTTGCATACCATTTAAGCGCACCTTCTTGATCGCTGAGAGCAATAAGTAAGTTTGCTTTCATTAAAATAAAGCTCGTTACTTTAGGACGTCGACGTAATGCTTTGTTAATGTTGGTTAGCGCAGTTTGTAATTGGCCATTTTGAGCTTCTAAATTGGCGATGAGTGCCAAAATAGAAGGATTGTCTTTTTCTGCGCTAGAACGTAAAGCTGTTAATAGTACTTCTCGATCTTGCGCATTTTCTGGAGCAATGCTAGCTAAAATTTGTTCTAAATCGGCAGTGGGATCTATCTTTAAAATTTTATCTAATGTCTCAGCAGCAAGCTGATATTCGTGCGTTTTTAAAGCAATGTGTGACAAATAAAATAAAGCTGGTACATCTTTAGGTTCTTGAGCTACCCAGTGTGTAGCAATATTTAACGCAGCTTGTAAATCATTATATTCAAGTGCAACGTCTAAAGCTCTCTGCTTAATTGATGTAGAGTTGCTTTTAATTGCGAGCACTGTGTAATTATGCAAAGCGTTTGGAATATCGTCATAAGCTAGAGCAAATTCAGCGACCATCGTTTGCTCTAGTGCCTGATCAAATGAATGCACGGCATAGGTCTCTTGCACAGGACGTGCATAGACATACGAGGACATGCTACCTAACAACAAGAATGTGGTAGAATACTGTCTTATCGAAGCACCGTTAAAATTAATACGGCTATTCATTTGACGCAATTTTTATTGATCCAAAGTAATGCTTTTTATGACACCGATGTTGCACAATAGCATAAATTTAGCGAAATGATGATCTGATATGTCTTTCTTTGCATTGGGTGTCAACCATCAAACAGCTTCTGTAGAACTCCGCGAACAAATTGCTTTCAATGCAGAGCGATTAAGTCGTTTGCTTGCCGAACAACGCCATCACCAAAACTTAAAGGATTTGGTGGTCGTCTCGACCTGTAACCGTACAGAAGTTTATGCCATGGCAGAAAACGCCGAAAGCCTTCTAAAATGGTTAGCCGATGCCAATAATATTGATGTAAAGCAGTTAATTCATCATGTTTATCGTTACGAGAATACGCAGGCGATTACACATTTAATGCGAGTGGCGAGTGGTCTAGACTCTCTCATGCTTGGTGAGCCACAAATTTTAGGGCAGGTTAAAAGTGCTTTGGCATTGTCTAAAGAAGCTCAAACAGTCTCTCCTGAATTAAATAGTGTTTTTGAATACGCTTTCTATGCAGCTAAACGGGTACGTTCCGAAACAGCGGTGGGTAGTCATGCTGTTTCAATGGGTTATGCGGTTGCACAACTGGCTTTACAGGTTTTTAGTAAGCCTGAAAAACTTACCGTAATGGTTGTTGCTGCGGGTGAAATGAATAGCTTGGTTGCTAAGCATTTGGCTGAAATGGGTGTCGCGAAGATTATTATTTGTAATCGTAGCCGTGAGCGTGCTGACCAGCTGGCTCAGGAGATTGCACATCAGGTTGAAGTTGAAATTATTGAGTTTTCAGCATTACCAGAAAATTTATATCGTGCTGATGTCGTGTCGAGCTGTACTGGAAGTTTATACCAAGTTATTGCTTATTCTGATGTTAAGGCCGCATTAAAAAAACGCCGCTACCAACAAATGTTAATGGTTGATTTGGCGGTACCACGTGATATAGATCCTAAAGTTGAAGCACTTGATGGGGTCTATTTATATGGTGTTGATGATTTACAAAGTGTGATTGATGAGAACCTTGCACAACGTCGTCAGGCGGCTGTTGAAGCAGAGGTAATGGTTAATCAATTAGCTACTCAGCTTATTACGCATCAAAAAGTTAAAGAGGCGGGTAGTACAATTCATGCTTACCGCCAGCACAGTGAAGAGATTAGTCAACAAGAGCTTACACATGCGTTAGAAGCTTTGCATCATGGTGAGAGTGCCGAACAGGTATTACAGCATTTTGCACACCGTTTGACGCAAAAACTTATGCATCCTACATCGATATTATTACGTGAAGCTGCTAAAGCAGAAAATCCTGATTATTTTGAATGGTTACAACAGCATTTACAGGATGTATTTGATCATGAGCGTAAGCCAAAACATTAAGACAACAGTTTCAAGCTAATTTGTTTGGTTAATTCATTCAATTGTTGTCTTAGATTTCTTGATTCAATTAAAGAAATCGGTGATTTCAGCTTCTGACGTAAATATCTTTCTTGCAGACTTAATGAATATTCTTTAGCTAACTTGTCAGCTACTTCAGGAGCCTGTGTTAATGCCTGAATATTTGTTCTTTGCATAATATCGGCGATTTCATGGCAGTAACTACTACACGCACCAAGCACATAATAAGTTGCCAACTCTTGATCATCTGGTAAATCATCAAAAATACGGTTTAAGATTGCCAGTACTTTGGCTAATAATTCATCTTGGTGAATATAAGCCCGTAATCCTTCAAAATGAATATAAAGAAAAGGATGATGCATTAAAATTGCAATCGCAAAGTCTTCATCTTTTGTATGGATGTTAAATGAGAGCGAGGCATCGTGGCTGATTTGTGGGGTAAAACGTTTACCTAGTCCGAGTTTTTCACGGAAAGATTGAGTAAGTAAGTAACGGAAAGAACCTTGTTTTGGCAATAACTCGGTGAGTTCTCTGAGTTCTCCCATGACTAAGCTTTTCCCTTCAGGCGTACTGATATCATGTTGACCTGTTAAGTGCGCAAACACGAAATCGGACAGAAGAGGGGCTTGTTGTAATAGTTTTTGGAAATTCTCGAGTCCTTCTCGACGGATGAGAGAGTCGGGGTCGTGATCATTGGGTAGAACAAAAAATTTGAGTTCACGACCATCATTAAGAAGTGGTAAAGCAATTTCTAAAGTTCTGCGTGCTGCTTTTTGACCAGCAGCATCACCATCAAAAGCAATGGTAATGCGGCTATTTTGTTTAAATAAAATATTAAGGTGTTCAGTATTACTTGCAGTCCCTAAGGTTGCTACAGCTCCTGTAATGCCATATTGTTGAAGCGCAATGACATCCATATAGCCTTCAACCATTAACCAATCGCTAGATTTCAGCTTTCTACCTTCATAAAGTCCGTAAAGTAGCTGATTTTTATGAAAGACTTCTGAATCTGGCGAGTTAATATATTTGGGCTTGATTTCATCATTTAAGGCACGCCCACCAAAACCAACCACTCGGCCTTTAGGGTCGCGAATTGGGAAAATGACGCGGTCACGTAACAAATCAAAATCACGCCCATTATCACTTGAGCGGATAAGTCCGAGTTGTTTTAAACCGTCAATATCATAAGGAAAAGCTTTTTCTAGGTGTTGCCAGTCTTCTGGAGCATAGCCTAAGCGCCAAAACTGAATCGTCTGATTGGTTAGTCCACGCTGTTTAAAGTAATTTTTGGCTTTTTGACTATGAGGTAATTGTTGTTCATAGAACTGAGCAACATTTTCCAGTAAGTCATATAAATTACCTTCTTGAACGGGTTCATCAAAGCTAAATGGCTGTTCGAACTGAGCAAAAGGGTCATCAAAAAAAACGGGTTCAAGTGTGTTGTAGCTTTCATCCGATGGCTGCTGTGGAATGACAGGCTCTGCTGCATTTGTTTTAGTAACGGGTGGCTTTGTAACCTGACGGGTATAAGATAGTTTTTTATTTTCAGTATTATCTTTAGGTAATTCAATTCCGGTACTGCTCGATAATTCTTTCATTACCTCAATAAAGTTTCGGTTATCAATATCCATAAGAAAACGGATTGCATTTCCGTTGGCCTGACAACCAAAGCAGTGATAATACTGCTTGTCACGGTAGACATGGAATGATGGCGTTTTTTCTTGATGAAAAGGGCAACAGCCGGAATATGTACGTCCGGTTTTTTTCAATTTCACACGCTGACCAATCAGATCGACAATATCTGTGCGATCTAGAATTTGATCAATCGTATGTTGTGGAATTGCCATAATTCAGATAACCGTATTAAAACTTGATGAGACAGTAAGTCAGAATATTCTGACATGATGAATCGAGATATGCCCAATAAATATTTTAATATTTTATAAAAACAAACAGGCAAGTGATATCACTTGCCTGTTTGTTGATGTTTTTTAAAGCTTAAACTTATTGAGCAGCGTCATCCGCACCTTGTGTTGCCTCATCTGATTGAACATCAGTTGAAGCTTCAGTAGAGGTTACAGCTGGTGCAACAGTTGTATTTTCTGCTGCTTGTGACTCAGGTTTGTCTAATAAACCGAAGCTTAAACGGTTTGTCCAACTACGTTCAGACTTAGGAGCTTCAACAGGTGTTTGTTCTGGTGCTTCAGTTTCTTCTTTATCTGAATTACCAATTAAACCAAAACTAACACGGTTGAGGAAACCACGTTTTGGAGCTTCTGCTTCAGTTGTGCTCTCTGGCGTTGCAGCAGTCGATTCACGACCGAAAATACCTAAAGTTGCACGGTTGATCCAGTTACCTTCTTTACGAGCAGCACGCATGTTAACTGTGCCGTCTTTTTTCACAAGGCTTGGATAATTAAGTTTTAAAACTTCAATATATTGTTGCGAAGTAGCTTTATCACCTAACTTGTCATAGCTATATGCCAAAGTGGCTAAAGCTTCTGGAATTTGAGGTGTTTGTGGATAGTGTTCAATCACCCATTGCGAACGTTCTGCAGCGGCGATCCAAGCTTTACGTTTAACGTTGAAGCGGGCAGCAGTCATTTCATTTTCGGCAAGTTCTTGCCCAATGAATTTCATACGCTGAGCAGCATCGACAGAATATTGGCTACTTGGGAAACGACGAATTAAATCAACAAAGTTTTGATACGCAACTTTTAAATAGCTCACATCACGATGTGACTGTTGCAAAGAGGTATAACGCATCAAACTGTCGTAGTTTTGCTCCATATTGGCAACAGCACGAACATAATAAGCATAATCCACATTTGGATGTTGAGGATTTAAACGAATAAAACGTTCTGCTAAGGCAATGGTGCCTTCATAATCTTTTTGTTTAAATTTCGAATATAGAAGTTCAAGTTGTGCTTGTTGAGCGTATTGTCCAGTCGGATAATAAGTATCGATTGCCTCTAAGGACTTGGTCGCATCAAGATATTGACCACGGTCAAGCGACTTTTGGGCCTTTTCGAAGTAAGCTTGTTCACTAGATTGAGGGCCAGTATCGACCACTTCTTTTTTACTTGGATTGCTGCTACAGCCCACAAATGCAGACGCTACGCCTAAAGATAAGGCAAGCATCGTAATTTTATAACGTGGTAGCGACATAAAAACTCCTCTGTTATGTTGGGCAATGAGCTACAATTGCGCTATTAAACCACTTTTATCTCAATGATCAAATGACTTCAGCACAATCTTCAAACACAAACTTCTCTGAAACCGACTTCAATTTACTTGAAGATTCTGAGGATGCAGATAACCATACTTCTGATACAACTGCAACACGTTTATCGTTGCAAGTTCAGCTAGATGAAACCTATCTGGGACAACGTATCGATCAGGTAGCAGCTTTGGTGTGGAGCGAGTTTTCGCGTGAAAAGCTTAAGCAATGGTTGAAGGATGGCCATCTGTTGGTGAATGGTAACATTGTCAAGCCTAAGCACCGTTGTGAAGGAACAGAGCTACTTACGCTTGAAGTAGAGCTCGAAGCCCAGACGACGAGTCAACCTGAAAATATTCCACTTAATATTGTCTATGAAGACGATGATATTTTAGTCATTAATAAGCCAGTAGGCATGGTGGTACATCCAGGAGCAGGCAATAGTTCTGGAACTTTAGTGAATGCTTTGCTTTACCATTTCCCAAAATTGGCAGAACTTTCGCGCGCTGGTTTAGTACACCGTATTGATAAAGATACCAGCGGTTTACTGGTTGTCGCTAAAAGCCTAGAAGCTCAATTTTCTTTAAGTAAACAGTTGGCAAATAAAACGGTTTACCGTGTATATGATTTGGTTGTTTATGGAAATATTATTGCTGGCGGTACGATTGATGAACCAATCAAACGCCACCCAGTTGACCGTGTGAAAATGGCAATTTTACCGGGTGGACGAGATGCAGTAACTCACTACAATGTAAAAGAACGTTTTAAAGATTTTACCCGTGTACAAGCTCGTCTTGAAACAGGACGAACACATCAGATCCGTGTGCATTTTAGTTATATTGGTTACGGTTTGATTGGCGATCAGGTTTATATGAACCGTGTACGTGTGCCAGCTGGTGCATCTGAATTGCTCATTGAAACTTTACGTGGTTTTAAACGTCAGGCATTGCACGCAGCGAAATTGGGCTTAAAACACCCTCGTACTGGTGAAGAAATGCTATTTGAAGCGCCGTGGCCTGAAGATTTCACACATTTAGTGAATGTGTTACGTTCAGAAAACGCTGCATATTAAGGACGTGCATATGGAATTTGTTCAAGGTTTACCTCAAGGTGTATTTGTAGGGCAGACACGTGTTCAACATCCTTTGGCATTACCAACGGATCGACTTGAATTATCTGGCTTTAATTTGGCTTTACATGTCAAAGATGAGGCACAACGTGTTCAACAGCATCGAATGATATTGTTAGATGAGTTTGCGGAATTTGGTGTTAAAAAAATGACATGGATGACCCAAACGCATAGTACGATTTGCCATACCGTAAATGAACAAATTCCCTTTAAAGCTTTAATTGGCGATGGTTTGGTCACCCAAACAAAAGGTCATGCTTTAATGATGATGACGGCTGATTGCTTACCTATCGTGTTGGGAAATGCCGAAGGCAGTGAAGTTGCTAATTTGCATGCGGGGTGGCGTGGTTTAGCAGGTGGCATTATTGAAAATACAGTTACGGCTATGCAAAATCCTCCGACTTGGGCGTGGTTAGGAGCTGCAATCAGTCAACCTTGTTTTGAAATTGGGGCCGAAGTAAAAACTGCTTTTTGTGATAAATATCCAGAGTTGGAAACAGCTTTTGTTGAGGGCGTGGCTCCAAATAAATTTCATGCAGACTTATATGCCATTGCACGTTTTATTTTGCAAAGTCTAGGTGTGCAACAAGTCTTAGGTGGAGATCAATGTTCTTATCAACAGGGTGATGAGTATTTTTCTTATCGTCGTGATGCGAAGACAGGACGTATGGCTACGTTTGTTTTTATGTAAGTTTTGATAACCGCCTTAAATGACTCTCTTACTTTATATTCACTAAAATAAGAGAGTTTTTTATTTAATTTGAAAATATTTCAATCGTATGCGGTAGTGAAAGCCTTATATTTCATATTTATAGATGAAGGTTTAGCAAGCGTTAATAAAATGATAAAATAGAAAAAATCGCTCAAAATTTTAATCTTATGTCTTTGCCTGAAAAACATCTCTCTATTGTCTACCACAGTCCATATGGTCATACCGCGAAGGTAGCTTCCGCTATTGCTGCTGGGGCAGAGGTGATGGGTGTAAAAGTACATTTAATGAATATTGAACATATTGATTGGGATGCACTTGATGCATCGCACGGTATTATTTTTGGTTCGCCTACCTATATGGGGAGTATGACCGCTGACTTTAAAAAGTTTATGGACAGTACTTCTAAACGTTGGAAAGAGCGTTTGTGGCAAGGCAAGCTTGCAGCTGGCTTTGCAAACTCAGGTGGTCTAAGCGGCGATAAATTAGCGGTATTACAACAATTAAATATTTTTGCGATGCAACATGGCATGCTTTGGTCAGGTTTACCTTTAATGACGACTGGGCATAGTGAAAAAGATTTAAACCGATTATCGAGTTGTTTAGGTTTAATGACACAGTCAGATAATGCACCTGTTGAAATTACTCCTCCACAAGGCGATTTAGATACTGCAAAATGGTTTGGCGAATATATTGCTGGACTCTTATATAGATTAAATTAATAAATTCCGCGATATAAAAAAGCCTCTAAAAAGAGGCTTTTTATTTAATTACTTATGAAATATACGAGCTTTATCACGCTGCCAATCGCGATCTTTTTCAGTCGCACGTTTGTCGTGAAGTTGTTTACCTTTCACAAGCGCGATTTCAAGTTTAACCAAGTGACCTTTCCAGTAACATGCTAAAGGAACACATGAGTAACCTTTTTGGTTAACTGAACCTGTTAGCTTTTCTAGTTCTCGGCGTGATAATAATAATTTACGTGTACGTGTAGCTTCAGGTACCACATGAGTAGATGCTGAAAGGAGCGGTTGAATTTGTGCACCAAATAAAAACGCTTCACCATTCTTAAAAATGACATAACTTTCTGTCAAACTCATGCGACCAGCACGTAAAGACTTTACTTCCCAGCCGAGTAAAGACATACCAGCTTCAAATTTTTCTTCGATAAAATAATCATGGCGGGCACGTTTGTTTTGTGCGATGGTTCCACCATTATGTTTTTTCACTACTGTCGCTTTCGCCATAATTCAAACTTCCACAATTGCCCCTATTGTGCCGTAAACTGATGCTAAGGTGAAGTTTTTCCTGCACGTCAATATTTCGCCTGATGTATAACTTTTGCTAAAATAGGTTCACAATACAATTAGAGTACTAGCGGATGTCTAAAACGCGTGTAATTTATCCTGGAACATTTGACCCCATCACGAATGGACACGTTGATTTAGTTACTAGAGCATCAAGAATGTTTGATGAGGTTGTAGTAGCAATTGCAATTGGACATCATAAAAACCCTTTGTTCAGTCTAGAAGAGAGAGTTGAACTGGCCCAAACATCACTCAGCCATTTATCAAATGTTGAATTTGTAGGCTTTGATGGTTTACTAGTTAATTTTTTCAAAGAGCAAAAGGCAACAGCAGTACTTCGTGGTTTAAGAGCAGTTTCTGATTTTGAATATGAATTTCAACTTGCCAATATGAACCGTCAACTTGACCCACATTTTGAAGCAGTATTTTTAACACCATCTGAGCAGTATTCATTTATTTCTTCGACATTAATTCGGGAAATTGCTCGTTTAAAAGGGGATGTAACCAAGTTTGTTCCGCAAGCTGTGGTTGAGGCCTTTGAACGTAAACATCAACAAGGTTGGTAAAGTGTCGTTATATATCACCGATGAATGCATAAACTGTGATGTTTGTGAACCAGTTTGCCCAAATGAAGCTATTTTCATGGGTGAAGTGATTTATGAAATTCATCCAGATTTATGCACTGAATGCGTTGGTCATCATGACCAGCCGCAATGTCAGTTATTTTGTCCAGTGGACTGTATTCCTAAAGATCCGCAGCATGTGGAGACGGAAGATGAGCTATTCGACAAATATAAAAAATTAATTGCTCAAAAAAGCACAAGCAATTAGTAAATAAATTTGTTAATATGCGCCCCTGAAGTGAGCTGGATGGTCGCTGCTGTGGAGGTCTTCGTGACTGAAGCAGGGGAGGAAAGTCCGGGCTTCATAGGGCAGGGTGCCAGGTAACGCCTGGGCGGTGAAAGCCGACGGAAAGTGCAGCAGAGAGTAGACCGCCTCATTCGTGAGGTAAGGGTGAAAGGGTGCGGTAAGAGCGCACCGCGTGTCTGGTAACAGTTCACGGCATGGTAAACCCCACCAGAAGCAAGACCAAATAGGAATCCTGAGGTACGGCCCGTACTGGATTCGGGTAGGTCGCTTGAGCGTATGAGTGATTGTACGCCTAGAGGAATGGCCATCCTCGACAGAACCCGGCTTATAGGCTCACTTCACCTCATTTTATTTAAAATTTTTCTTGACGTGCGTTAAAGAAGTTAAGATAATGCGCGCACAGTTTTCGGCTATGTAGCTCAGTTGGTTAGAGCACCGCACTCATAATGCGGGGGTCACAAGTTCAAGTCTCGTCATAGCCACCATTTTATAGACCACGCTCCTGCGTGGTCTTTTTTTATGCTCATTTTTTGATTAAACACAGTTTGTAAAGACCGACTTTATAGTTATGGCATTGTTTGTCTAGATCAATTTCTTCATGTTCTTATAACACTTAACAAGGATGTTGAAGACATGAAAAGGTCATTATTATTTTTAGGAATTTTAAGTTTAACGGCGGGAGTAGAGGCTTCTGCTGCTGATTTGAGTTGGGGAGATCCAACTTTGGATTCGGGACAGTTTAAAGTTTCTGGCGCAGTACGTTCTCGTTATTTGCATAAAGATTATGTGGTTGATGCAAATGAAGGTTCTCAAAATGATGACTGGCGATTAACTGATATTAAATTAGTGCTAGGTTATGAAAATCCAGATTGGATTGCAGGTGCGGATGCTCGTTGTTATCAATATGATCGCTTGTGTGATGCGATTTTTCTAAAGAAAGCTTGGGTAGGTTATAAATTATCTGATCAGCAGAGAATCACGGCAGGTTTACAACCCGTTGATTTTGGTTTTGGCGAATTTTGGGGAAGTAGTTATTACGAAACACTTTTAAATACAGTTGGTTTAGAAGACATCGATAATTTGGGTATCAAATATAAATTTACAGATGATCAATACAATTTGACCTTAGGTTTCTATCCAACTGATGGAGGAAACTATAAGGGAACGTCAAAAGACTCAAGTAGATACAGCGGTAATTTCGTTGAAGCTGATGATTTAACTACAGGAACCAATATTGAAGAAAAAAATATGTGGATTGCGCGGGCCTCTAGAAAATTTGAGCTTGATAAAGCTCAAAAATTTTCGACCGAGTTAGGAGGTTCAGTCTGGTATTCTGATTTAGAAAATAAAAGAACAGATGAAGATGGACACCGCAAATCATTGAATGTATTTGCTCAAACGCAATATCAAACATGGCAATGGATGTTCTTAGCAGGTAAGCAAGATGTCACTAATGGCGATAATTTATTGCCAAATAGCTCAACCATTGGAGCATTTGATTACCCGTATCAAGTCGCTAACAAAGGCAAATATCTGGTCAATGAAATTAACTATACCTTTGCTCAGCCATTCCACAAACTTGAAAATATTAAACCTTATATCTCTCATAGCCGCTTTTTCAAAGATGAGGATGGATATAAAGACTCTGAACGCTTAATTGCAGGGGTTTATTTTAATTACAAAGCCATTGGTATTCAGGGTGAATACATTATGAGTAAAAATGATCCAATGGTTGGTGGTGGGGCTGATGGCCTTGCACAAGGTAGCAGTAATGATTGGGATAAATTATTTTATCTTTCAATCGGATATTATTTTTAAAATTTAAAAGCGATTTATTGCCCTAAGTGAATAGACCTCACTTAGGGCTTTTTTTCATAGAAAGACTTTTTCAGGCGGTGGTTCTCGTTTAACTGCCGGAGAAATGAGTTGTCCTCGGTTTAGGTTTTGAACATGCTGTAAACGATTGAGCAATTCGTTTTGAATAAACAAAATACAGGTTTGCAGCTTGGAGGAACTTTTAAGCCGTGATGGATAAACCGCCCAAATATCCGCATCTTGCCAGTACTCAGGCAAAATGTGTTGGAGTTGACCTGTAATTAATTCATCTGCAACATCCCAAATTGATCGGAAAATAATCCCGTGGCCTTCTATGGCAAGTTGATGAATAATTTCGCCGTTATTCGAAACAAAACGTGGTTTGATATGCACTGAGACATCTTCAGAAGCATGCCTAAATTTCCATAGCACAGACGATTGATCACGCTCACTAATCGTCAAACAATCATGTGTTTGCAAATCCTCAATGCTGTCTGGTACACCGTGTTTAAGTAAATAACTCGGTGAAGCGCACAAAATTCGAAAGTTAGACGCCAGCTTCTTCGCAATCATATTCGGTGCGATTTCATTACCAATTCTAATGTCCAAATCAATACTGTGTTGAATCAGGTCTTTGGTATTGTCGATGGTGTCAAAATGAATTTGGAGCTTTGGATAAAGCATCATTAATTTAGACAGAATTGGTGCAATATGCTTTCTGCCAAAACCAAAGCTACTAATAATATCCATACGGCCTGTAGGCGTACTGAGCGGGTTATTGACCAGCTCACAAACTTCATCAAATTCTTCAAGAATATTTGAAACTCTCTCAAGGATGAGTTTGCCATCTTCCGTCAGGCTAACATGACGTGTACTGCGATGAAAAAGTTTGCAGCTTAACGTGTTTTCTAAAATATTAATTCGCTTGCTAATAAAAGCTGGCGATGTCCCGAGTTCCTCAGCAGATTCGACAAAACTTTTTAGTTTGGCGACTGTGCAAAAAACCTTTAAATCCGATAGGTTAGGTAGATTGTTCACGATCCGTGTCCATTGGAGTGATAGTTCTGTTGTTGATCATTTTTGCTTAAAACATCATGTTTAAGCCATACAAGGATATTAGTCGAAGGTGTGAAGGAAGCTTATGGCAAAAAGATATAAAGTTGCCACGATTGCAGGCGATGGCATTGGTTTAGAAGTTCTACCAGAAGGCATTAAGGTTGTAAAGGCAGCAGCAGAGAAGCATGGTATTGAGCTTCAGTTAGATGCTTTCGATTGGGCAAGCTGCGATTACTACCTTGAGCACGGCAAAATGATGCCAGATGACTGGTTTGAAACTTTGCAGGGCTACGATGCAATTTATTTTGGCGCTGTAGGCTGGCCAGATAAAGTACCTGACCATATTTCACTATGGGGTTCGCTGCTCCAGTTCCGTCGCGGTTTTGACCAATATGTGAATTTACGTCCAGTGCGCTTAATGCCGGGTGTTAAATGTCCCCTAGTAGGTAAAAAACCGGGCGATATCGACTTCTACGTGGTCCGTGAAAACAGTGAAGGAGAATACTCAGCCATTGGTGGTAAGGCTTTTGAAGGAACAGATCGAGAGTTTGTTTTACAAGAAGCTGTATTTACACGTCATGGTGTAGATCGCATTTTGCGTTATGCATTTGAGTTTGCAAATCAGCGTGATGCGAAAAAAATTACCGCAGCGACCAAATCAAATGGTATTGCAGTTAGCATGCCGTATTGGGATGAGCGCGTTGACGCAATGGCAAAACAATATCCACAAATTCAAGCTGATAAACAGCACGTTGATATTTTAGCGGCTCGTTTTGTTTTACAACCTGAACGTTTTGATGTGGTCGTAGCATCAAATTTATTTGGCGATATTCTTTCCGATTTAGGCCCGGCATGTACAGGAACTATTGGTTTAGCTGCTTCGGCAAATTTAAACCCTGAGAGAAAATTTCCATCATTGTTTGAACCTGTACATGGTTCAGCACCAGATATTTACGGTAAACAAATTGCCAATCCAATCGCTGCGATTTGGTCGGGTGCCATGATGTTCGAGTTCTTTGGTGAAGAAGACGAGCGTTGCATTCAAGCAGGTCAGGACATTATGCAGGCGATTGAGAATGTATTAATTAATGGGCCAAAAACAGCCGATATCGGCGGTCAGGCAAAAACTTATGAGGTAGGAGATGCAATTGCATCGTGTGTAGCCCAAATTAAAATGGACGTGTTCGCTATGGACTAACGCCATCCAAAAATGGATGTATGGATATGGATAATCAAAACACAAAAATTTATACGGATAAAGTTCTTGCCGTAACCAGTTTACTGTTTGTATTTATTTCAGTTGCTGGTTTGGCGATTTATTCGCAAGAGTCGATCAAGATCGCTGCAACATGGATGCAGTGGACGACATCGGTATTTACCACCCCAGTATTACTGTTTGCTTTTTTAGCTATTATTTTTACTTTTGGTCTAGCTTTTAGTAAATACGGCAAAATTAAACTCGGTGAAGGAAAGCCTCAATACACCACGATGTCATGGATTTTTATGTTCATCTTGTCGGGTATTGGGTCCTCTACACTGTACTGGGGCTTTTTGGACTGGGCTTACTATTATCAAACACCTGGTTTGAGCTTACCGCCTGAGTCAGCAGAAGCATTGAAATATAGCGTGGCTTACTCGTTTTTTCACTCAGGTTTAAGTGCATGGGCAATTTATGCTTTGGCATCAATTTCTTTGTGCTACAGCTACCATGTGAGAAAAAACAAAGGTTTAAGTTTAGCTTCAGTGATTGAGGCTGTGACAGGCTTTAAATCAACCGGCGTGGTTGGACGTTTAGTTGACCTTATGTTCTTGCTTTGCATGTTTGGTGCATTGACGATTTCATTGGTACTCACTGCTGTGACATTTACCAATATTTTGTCGCAGCTCACAGGTATCCCAAATACTTTTATGACTAAGGTCATCATTATTTTGGGTGTTTCAGTTCTGTTCGCACTCAGTTCGTATGTGGGTATGGATAAAGGCATGCAACGTTTAAGTCACATGGTGTGTTTAGGCGTGGTGTTATTTGCGATTTATGTACTGTGCTTTGGTCCAACTCAATTCATTTTGAATAACTCATTAATGAGTTTCGGGTTAATGGCAACCAACTTTGTTGATATGAGTCTGTTTACCGACCCAATGGGCGATGGCAAGTTTACTCGTGAATGGACTGTTTTCTACTGGTTATGGTGGATTTCATATGCACCGGGTGTGGCACTGTTTGTAACACGTGTTTCTAAAGGCCGTACTATTAAAGAAGTGATCTTTGCCATGGTGATTGGTGGCAGTGTTGGTCTTTGGTTCATCTTTGGTGTGTTTGAAAACTACAGTGTTTATAGCTTTATTCATGGGGCTGTAAATGTACCGCAAATCTTAAGCCAACAGGGTGGTGAGGTTGCAATTGGTCAATTGCTCAGCCTATTACCTGCTGGAAAGCTGATGATGTGGATTTTCCTCGGCATTATGGTGGTGTTCTTGGCAGCACATATGGATGCAGTTGGGTATGCGGTTTCAGCAACATGTACACGCGGTTTAAGTGAAGGGCAAGATCCATCGCCAAATGCCCGTCTGTTCTGGTGTGTCATGCTGACTTTGGTTCCGATTGCCATGATCTTTAGTAAGGCACCTTTAGACACAATGAAAACAGCAACTATTGTGACGGCTTTACCATTCATTGTGATTATTCTGATTCAAACCTATGGTTTGGTGAAATGGTTGATTCAGGATTATGCCAAAGTCCCATCACATTTAATTGAGCAACAAGGTTATGATGATGCGGAAATTGGTTTAAACCAGACTCAAGATGAACATGCAAAACGGATGCAGCTTGAGCTTGCAAGCTCAATCAAACTGGACAGAAAAACCAGCTAGAGGGAACGGTAATGACTACATGTGAACAGACCACTTATGCCTTAAGTGAAGAAATGCAAAGTCTTGTGTACTGGAGCAGCATTTATTCACCAGCAGATGCAGATATTGACTCAGTTCGTGCAGCATATGACGCAATGTGTCGACACTATACTTTGCCTCGTGATGGCAAGATCGAAGTAGAAGATAGAGTTGTTGCAAATGCAGAGCATTCAGTGCCTGTTCGCATCTATTCACCAAAAACTAAACGACCTGAAGCTGGTTGGCCATGTGTATTGTATTTACATGGTGGCGGTTGGATGGTGGGTGGCCTCGATTCACATGAGTTTATTACCAGTTATTTATGTCAGGACTTAAATGCAGTTGTCATTGGTGTGGATTACCGCATGGCACCAGAGCATCGCTTTCCGGCAGCTTTTGAAGATTGTTTAGCAGTTTATCAATGGCTTAAAGAGCATGGTTCTGACTGGCAGATTGATAGTGAAAATATCGTTCTAGCAGGCGATAGCGCAGGCGGTAACTTAGCAGCAGCCCTTGCAGTGCATCTACAGCATAGTGGTATGCAAGCTCAAGGGCTGGCTTTGGTTTATCCGTGTTTAACTACAGCACTTGATACACCAGCCGCACAAAAGTATGCCCATGCGCCGTTACTCACAACCGAAGATATGCATTTTTATTTAAAGGAATATGCACCGAATTCACAAGATTGGCAGGATTTACGTCTAGCACCTTTATTGGCAACTGATTTTTCAGATATACCTACAAGTTTTGTGGCGGTTGCAGAATATGACCCTTTAAGTGATGACGGTTATTTCCTTACCCAAAAATTGGAACAAGCAGGTATCCCTAACGAGTTCCATTTAGGCAAAGGTTTATTGCATGGCAGTTTACGTCTCATGCGTGATTGTCCTGAAGTTCAACAGTTATATCAAAACATGCTGAGTGCGATACGCCGCATGTTTGGCGGTGTCGAAAAGATATGAATTTAATATCGAGTCATTTGGACGAAAAGAATTTAATGGAGTAAAAACATGAGTGCAGTTGAAAAATTACCTGAAGATTTTTGCGCAAACCCAGATGTTGCATGGACTTTCCCTAAAGTTTTCTATACTTCATCGCAAGTTTTTGAGCATGAGAAAGAATCAATCTTTGCTAAAAGCTGGATTTGTGTTGCACATGGCAGTGAATTGGCACAACCGAATGATTACATTACCCGTAAAGTAATTGGTGAAAATATTGTCATCATTCGTGGTAAAGATAGTGTTTTACGTGCGTTTTATAATGTGTGTCCACATCGTGGTCACGAGCTTTTAAGTGGCAGTGGTAAAGCAAAAAATGTAATTACTTGCCCATATCATGCTTGGACTTTTAAGCTAGATGGTAGCTTAGCTTTGGCACGTAACTGTGACCACGTTGAATCTTTCGATAAAGAAAATTCAAGCATGGTGCCTTTAAAAGTTGAGGAATATGCAGGATTTGTTTTCATTAATATGGATGAAAATGCGACTTGTGTAGAAGACCAACTTCCGGAATTTGCTGAGCGTTTAAATCAAGCATGTAGCGTAATTAAAGATTTGAAACTGGCAGCACGTTTTGTGACAGAAACGCCAGCAAACTGGAAAGTGATTGTTGACAACTATCTAGAATGTTACCACTGTGGGCCTGCACATCCGGGCTTTGCCGATTCGGTACAAGTTGATAAATATTGGCATACCACATATCAAAACTGGACATTACAGTACGGTTTTGCTCGTTCATCAGAGAAATCGTTCAAGCTTGATCCATCAGTCACTGATCCTGAATTTCATGGTTTCTGGACTTGGCCTTGCACGATGTTCAACGTACCACCGGGCAGTAATTTCATGACTGTAATCTATGAGTTTCCAGTAGATGCAGAAACGACTTTGCAGCATTACGATATTTATTTCACCAACGAAGAACTCACTCAAGATCAGAAAGATTTGATTGAGTGGTATCGCAATGTATTCCGTCCTGAAGATTTGAACTTGGTAGAAAGCGTACAACGTGGTTTGAAATCACGTGGTTATCGAGGTCAAGGCCGTATCATGACGGATAAACAACGCTCAGGAATTAGTGAGCATGGTATTGCTTACTTCCAACATTTAGTGGCGCAGCATCATAAATAAAACAAATGGATTTATTCAGGTGTAGATATGACTTACACCTGATTCTTCAGTTAGGAAGATGATATGTCGAGTTTACAAAGTACTGAATTATTTCAGCAACAAGCCTATATTAACGGGCAATGGCTAGCTGCACAGTCAAATGCAACGGTTCCAGTGACTAACCCAGCAACGGGCGAAGAAATTGGCACAATTCCCAATATGGGAGCGGCCGAAGCGACACAGGCGGTTGAGGCTGCTTATATAGCTTTGCAAAGTTGGAAGGCTTTAACTGCTCAAAACCGTGCAGATATTTTATTGGCTTGGTACAAACTGGTTCTCGAACATACCGATGAACTTGCTTTAATCATGACCATTGAACAAGGTAAACCTTTGGCAGAAGCGAAAGGTGAGGTGCGTTATGCTGCATCATTTATTCAATGGTTTGCCGAAGAAGGTAAGCGTATTTATGGCGATGTGATTCCAACCGTCAATAATCAGCAGCGTTTTATTATTAGTAAAGAACCTGTGGGTGTTGTGGCTGCTATTACGCCGTGGAATTTCCCAATTGCTATGATTACGCGTAAAGCAGCACCAGCTTTAGCAGCTGGATGTACGATAGTGATTAAGCCAGCAAATGAAACACCTTACTGTGCTTTAGCGATTGCGAAACTTGCAGAAAAAGCAGGTATTCCAGCTGGTGTAATTAATGTTGTTACCGGTAAATCTCAAGAAATTGGCTCAGTATTTACTTCACATGAAAAAGTGAAGAAATTGACGTTTACTGGCTCAACTCCAGTAGGACGCCTACTGATGCAGCAGTGTTCAAGCACCATTAAAAAATTGGCGCTTGAGTTAGGTGGTAATGCGCCTCTGATTGTGTTTGACGATGCCGATTTAGATAAAGCTGTACAAGGCGCGATTTTTGCCAAGTTCCGTAATGCAGGCCAGACCTGTGTTTGTGCTAACCGCATTTATGTACACGACAATATTTATCAAGCTTTTGCCGAAAAGTTTGTACAAGAAGTACAAAAGTTTAAAGTCGGTAATGGACTTGAAGATGGCGTGCAAATTGGCCCATTAATTAATGAAAAGGCTGTTTTGAAAGCACAGCAGTTGATTGATGATGCAGTTAGTAAAGGCGCTAAGGTCGCTTGTGGTGGCAAACAGCATGCTTTAGGGCAAACCTTTTATGAACCATCTGTTTTAACTAACGTTGATCGTACGATGGAAATTGTCCAAGAGGAAATTTTTGGTCCAGTTGCACCCCTCATTCGCTTTACTGATGAGGCTGATGTTGTTGCTCAAGCAAATGACACCATCTTTGGTTTGGCTGCTTATGTTTATAGTGAAAATATCTCACGTTTATGGCGAGTATCAGAACAGCTTGAATATGGAATGGTCGGTATGAATGCCACAGCAATTTCAAATGAAGTTGTACCATTTGGCGGTGTGAAACAATCAGGTGTTGGGCGTGAAGGCTCAAAGTATGGTCTTGAAGAATTCATGACCATTAAATACATGTGTTTAGGGCTTTAAGGATAAGCCCTAACAACAAGAATATGCGGTAAAAGAAGGATTCTAATATGGCTAATCATTATGAAATGTTCCCAGCGGTTGTTACTCAAGTGGAACAGCTAACCCCTTTAATCAAACGGTTTACGTTCAAACGTCAAGATGGGCAGAACTTTCCTCGATTTAGTGGGGGAAGCCATATTATTGTCAAAATGAATGAACAACTTTCAAATGCGTATTCACTAATGAGCTGTACGCAAGATTTATCGACTTATCAAGTCTGTGTTCGTAAGGATGTAGAAGGTAAGGGCGGTTCAGTTTTTATGCATGATCAATGCAATGAAGGCTGTGAAATCCAGATTTCAGAACCCAAAAATTTATTTCCATTAGCTGAAACAGGGAATAAACATATTTTAATTGCAGGTGGAATTGGCATTACACCATTCTTACCTCAAATGGATGAGCTTGCAGTGCGTGGTGCTGAGTATGAACTACATTATGCTTATCGCTCACCTGAACATGCGGCCTTGTTAGATGAGTTAAAGCAGAAACATGCAGAACATGTGTTTAGTTATGTTGACTCAGAAGGTTGCTCATTAAATCTGGATGAACTGCTTTCATCACAACCTAAAGGCACACATGTCTATGTTTGTGGGCCGAAACCCATGATTGATGCTGTGATTGATTGTTGTAACAAGCATCGTTACCGCGATGAATACATTCACTGGGAACAATTTGCCTCAACAGTTCCTGAAGATGGTGAAGCATTTACGGTGGTACTTGCTAAATCTAATCAGGAAATTGAAGTACAAAGTAACCAGACGATTTTACAAGCTATTGAAACATTGAATATTGATGTGGAATGCTTATGTCGCGAAGGTGTATGCGGTACATGTGAAACTGCTATTTTAGAAGGTGAAGCAGAGCATTTCGATCAATACTTAAGTGATGCAGAAAAGACCTCACAGAAGAGCATGATGATTTGTGTATCGAGAGCTAAAGGTAAAAAACTAGTATTAGATCTTTAATATATTTCTGTGGCCGATCAATTGTTTAAAGAAAAAAATGCTAAAAAAAGAACAAATAATGATGATCTGAATCTTATTTGTTCAATTGATGGGCATTAAGGGTTTTTACCTATTGACCTGCTATACAGAACTATAGATAATGCGCACACAGTTTACGGCTATGTAGCTCAGTTGGTTAGAGCACCGCACTCATAATGCGGGGGTCACAAGTTCAAGTCTCGTCATAGCCACCATTTTAAAAACCACGCTCCTGCGTGGTTTCTTTTTATCTATTTTTTACTCATTAAAGTATTTTTCAATCATATCGAGTGTTTTTGAGCTTTGATAAAAAGGAGCTAAAAGCGCTTGAAGTAATGGTTCTAAAATACCGTGTTCATTAAAGGCATCCATAACCTTCGGATAAAAACGTAAAGCTTCGGTTTGTAAGTCGCTTTCGGTTAACCCAATCTCACTTAATACTTCAAATAAACTTTGGTCTTTATAAAAATCATAAAAAACTTCAACGCCATACAAAATCAGGTCTTGCATAAATTGTGACTGGCGTAATTCTTTCCAGTATTCGTAAATTAAAACAAAAAACTCTTCAACATCGAGAGGAGTGAGCTGTTTCATAAATTCATACATTTTTTTATGTCTAATATCTTCCCAAACATGACGTACTAGACTTTCTAAATCTTCACTCGATAAAAGACTTAATTCTGTAAGTTGCTCATGAATAAAACTGGCAATCCAAGTTTCAAGTTTATGCTCAAGACGTTGCTGCTGCAAAAAGGAAAATTTTTTGAGTTTATGTTGCCATTCAAAATGATAGTCATCCACTCTAGAGGCAGTTAGAAGTTTTGGTAATTTTTGTTCTAGAGTTGAGGTTGCAATATATTGGCAAAGCTGTTGTACAGAAGGGCTAGTTCTTAAAAACTGGTTGAGATAATGAGGAATATGTTCCATTTCCAAAAATTTGGAGAGCCACATTTCAAATTGGTGGTCAGAGACCAAATCTTGTAACTGAATTGGCGATTTCATCGCAGATAAATAAATACGCTGCGCGATTTCCCCAATAAACTCAAGTAAACCAGCACCTAGCTGCATTTCAAAAGCATAGCGTTTCACAACGGCTTGTAGTTGCTCTAAATCAACAACTTCATGAAGCTTGATTTCGTCAGCATGTTGCATAAACAACTGAATGAATTGCTGGAAATAAATAGGTGAGTTTTCTATAGATAATTGTTTTTTGAAAAATTCCACCTGCTCAAGCAAAAGTGCTTGAGCAAGTGCTGTAGTTTTTGATGAGTTTTTCTGCTCAGTCATTCGCTGTCCAACCGTTGACAATCGGATAACGTCGTTCGCGACTAAATGCACGAGAGGTAATTCTCGGGCCAATCGCACCTTGACGACGTTTGTATTCATTACGATCAACTAAACGGATGACTTTTTCAACAACTTCTTTATCAAAACCTTTGGCAATAATATCGGCCTGACCTAAATCTTCTTCAATGTATGCGTAAAGGATAGCATCCAATACATCATAAGCTGGTAAAGAGTCTTGGTCTTTTTGATCCGGACGAAGTTCTGCTGAAGGTGGGCGGGTAATCACACGCTCAGGAATAACAGGAGTTTCGCTTAAGCTGTTACGGTATTTTGCTAATTCAAATACGATAGTTTTATAAACATCTTTTAGAACCGCAAAGCCACCAACCATATCGCCATAAAGCGTACAGTAGCCTACTGAAAGTTCAGATTTATTCCCTGTAGAAAGGACTAAGTTACCAAACTTGTTTGATAAGCCCATAAGTAATGTGCCACGAGCACGCGCTTGTAAATTTTCCTCAGTTGCGTCAGCTGGTGAATTACCAAAGAAAGGATACAAGGTTTGCATGAAGCTATTTACGATTGAGTGAATTTCAGCAATACCGAAAGTCACACCCATACGGCGAGCTTGTTCAGCCGCATCCTCTACACTAATTTGAGAGGTATAGGTATAAGGCATCATCACGGCTTGTACTTTTTCTGCACCAATTGCATCAACAGCAATTGCAAGCGTAAGGGCAGAGTCAATACCGCCAGAAAGACCCAAAATCACACCTGGGAAACCTGAGCGCTCTACATAGTCACGAGTTGCCATGACTAAACCTTGATAGATCTCTGCAAAGGTTTCTAAAGCAGGAGCAGACTCAGTGACTTTATATAACTTTGTATCGCGGTCAAATTCAGCAATATAAATGTCTTCTTTAAAGCTCGGTGCTTGTAAGGCAATTTCACCATTTTGATTGCTAACAAAACTTGTGCCATCAAAAATTAGATCGTCTTGTCCGCCTACTTGGTTAACATAAACAATATTTAGATGAAGTTGTTTTGCAAGTTCACTTAAGGTCTGTATACGGTGTTGTGGTTTGCCGACTTCATATGGTGATGAGTTGAGTACAAGAGCAGTATCAACATTTAATTGGCTTAACTGTTTTACAGTATTAATTGACCAGATATCTTCACAGATTAATACACCAAACTTATGCCCAAGATATTCAAAAACTAAGTGCTGATGGCCTTTTTGGAAATAGCGTTTTTCATCAAAGACGCCATAGTTTGGTAAATTGTGTTTGTTAAAAACACCCAAAACCTGACCGTCTTTCATGACAGCAGCAGAATTATAACGTTGACCATCTTCTGTCTGGTTTACAAATCCGAAAACCATAACAATATCTTTAACTTCGGCAAGTTGCGCAAAAGCCTTTTGCATACGTTTATTTAAATTTGGACGTAACAATAAGTCTTCAGCTGGATAACCAATAACAGAAAGTTCGGGAAAAATAATCAGGTCAGCGTCTTGTTTTTTCGCCTGATTTACTTGCTCAATCATCTTTTGGGTGTTTGAGTCAATATTGCCAATATGCGGAGAAAACTGAGCAAGGGCAACTTTAAAACTTTTCATTCAAACCTAATCCTAGATCATAACGAATATAGATACACATAGTGTTGATTTTTATGGATATAATTTTTCAACGATGTGTATGATACGATAGTAAACAATTAAAATAGTAAACAAAAATGTCAAGATCAATAATATATACCAATCCCATATTTTCTGCGTAAAAATAACGAGATTTTCTGTGTAGAATAGAAACACGCTTCATTATTTTTATTGTTTGTATACTGCCTTATCACAAGCTAATTTGGAATAAGGCTGTTCTATTTTTTTCAATAATTTGAATTGAATAAGCGTAATTTTATAGTTTAGATAAGTATTTCTGATTTATAAGAATTCTCATTTACATCAGGCAAAAAATGTTACGTTTAAAGAAACATGGATTATTTAGTTACAAATGAAGCTGAGGTGAACAGATAATATTCGGGATTTTTCCTGTGCAAATGTCACGGGCAATTTCGCCTTGCTGTTCAATATTATAAGTACTAAATGCCTTGTCAGGGTGGTAGGTATATTTGTAGGGGTTGTAACTTTTAAGGCTGAGGTAATAGGCTGATTGTAGTAAGGCACCTTTAAGTAGAACATGAATACCTTTTTGATATTGCATGACGTGTGTGAGTTCATGGATAAAAATACCCTGCATAAACTTAGACTCTAGAGCATAATTTTCGCTGTAATCAGAAGGATTGACATAGATATTACCATTTGGCGCCATAAAAATACCGCAAGACTGCCAAGGGAGATAGCGAGTAGCAATAATTTTAGGTTGTTCACAATCGAGCAGATCGCCGAAGACCATTTGAGCTAATAATTTTTCTTGAGCAGTCAAATACCTAATCGGGTAGTTTTTTAAGTGACGGAAAATAAAAAGTGTAAGAAGAATCAATTGATTATGGATTAAGCGTTTAAAGGCATTAAAAGTTAGCATAGCTTTGCCATTAAATGAGTTCATCTATTTCTTTAGCATAGTATAGATTAGGTATTGCTAAATAAAGAGGTAGGGAATTGATTAATTTTATAGTTCTGTTTTGAAAAATATAATTGTTTGAATAGATTGTGCATTTTATTAGGATGAATAAAAGAATTCTTGGATAAGAAAAGCAAAAGCCCCAGTTAAAACTGAGGCTTTACAACAACTAAAATCACAACAGCAAATAAAATTAAGGTTGGCATTTCATTAAAGAATCGCCAGAACTTATGTGATTTATAGTGAGCATTTCCGATGAGCTTTTTACGATAATAGCCACATACCAAATGATAAATCACTAATAAAGCCACTAATCCAACTTTGAGGTAAAACCATGTGGCTTGATGGTAATGTCGAGTTGCATCACCCCACTCTACAAGGAAATGCGCGGTAATTAATGTAGCAATCATTGAAGGCCACATAATTCCACGATACAACTTGCGTTCCATTACCTCAAAGCGTTGATGACTTGCAGCATCTTCACTCATAGCATGATAAACATATAGACGTGGTAAGTAGAACAAAGCAGCGAACCAGCAAACCACGGCAATAATATGTAATGCTTTTACCCACAAAAAAGCATCAGAAGGTGCATCCATCGATAATCCTAGGTGGGATTATGCATCCCACTTCTTGAAAATAAGGCAAGCGTTAACACCGCCAAAGCCAAAACTGTTACTCATTACAGTATTCAATTTTGCATCACGTTTTTCAAGTACGATATCGAAAGGTTTTGCGCCTTCATCAAGTTCAGTCACGTTGATGTTTGGTGCAATAAAGTCATTTTGCATCATTAGCACAGAGTAAATAGCCTCCTGTACACCAGCCGCACCCAAGCTATGACCTGTCATAGATTTGGTTGAGCTAAGAGGAGGTACGTTACCTTCACCAAATGCACGTTCCATTGCTTTAAGTTCTGTAATGTCACCGGCTGGAGTAGAAGTACCATGTGTATTTACATAGTCAATTTTCTCTACGCCATGTTGCTTAGCTTCTTCAAGTGCCATTAATACACAACGTGTAGCACCTTCACCACTTGGAGCAACCATGTCCGCGCCATCACTGTTCGCAGCATAACCTACTACTTCAGCTAAAATGTTCGCACCACGTGCTTGCGCGTGCTCAAGTGATTCAAGTACTACAAAACCGCCACCGCCAGCAATAACGAAGCCGTCACGGTCTGCTGAATAGGGGCGAGATGCTGTTTCTGGAGAGTCGTTATATTTCGAGCAAAGTGCGCCCATTGCATCAAACAATAAACTTTGAGACCAGTGATCTTCTTCACCGCCACCAGCAAGCATAAGGTCTTGTTTGCCAAGTTGAATTAAGTTGTACGCATAACCAATTGCATCTGCAGAAGTTGCGCAAGCACTTGTAATAGTATGTGAAATACCTTGTAGCTTAAATGCAACACCTACGTTTGCAGTAATGGTGTTTGACATGTTACGTGGTACAAAGAATGGACCCACTTTACGTGCGCCTTTAGTCTCTAATAATTCTGTCATTTCAACAACAGAAGCAGTTGAGCCACCACCTGAACCACCTGCAATACCATAACGTGGATTACCAGCAAGTTGTTCAGGAGTAAGGCCTGCATGTTCAACTGCAGCTACAGCAGCGTTGTATGCATACATCGCACATACGCCCATGAAGCGTTTTAATTTACGGTCGATATTATCAAAGTCTTGTTCTGCAGCAGCGCTGACATGACTTTTAAAATTGAGTTCAGCATAAGTTGGGTTAAAACGTGTCCCGGAGATTCCATTTTGAAGTGAATGAGTAACTGCTTCTAAAGAGTTACCGATACATGAGTTAATACCCATACCAGTGATTACAACACGTTTCATCTACAGGTCCCTTTATGGTGATATTTAAGAGTCTATCGTGTTCAACAGCTATTAAAATGAATAGGAGAATATAGCTGTAAGAAAACGGGACTCATGTTTTTCGTTGTTAACATGATAGCAGAAAGGATTTTTATTTCTTATGGCAAATCTTTATGACAATTTTACATTTAAAAAAAATAACTAAATACATAGTATGTTGCATTTAGGGTTAACTAAAATACACACATTCAAGTTGAGATAAATCCACATTCCACCTAGTATTTATCTCTAATTAGATAAATTAAAAAATCGAGGTACTTGATGACAAAATTTAATAATAATCAATCTGACAATTTGTTTTCTCAGGTCTTCGGAGTGGCTAAAAAGCTCAGTTCTACAGGATTGAGTATCTTGCAACAGAACCAATCAGGTGACGTCAGTAAGGTAATTGAACCAATCCCAACTGGAAAAACTGTTGAAGGTAGATCGAGAACAAAAAGCCCATTTGAAGTTGAGCAATATGAAAGTCCTCAACAAATGCTAAGAGAACATTTACCAAAAGTCACACGTCAGGTATTTGGTCGACATTTTAAAAAAGTAAATGGTGTCGCTACATTTCTTTCGCCAGATTGGGATGAAAAAATCTCAGGCCACTTATTTAATTGGTTAAATGACTTTAGTTCAAAAAGTACCTTAACTGAAAAAATCCTAGAAGAAGCGGGTGCTAAAGATTTATTTGAATTAACTAAAGATACAGGTCGTTCTCAACGTCTAAGTCAGGCGCTTATAGAACAAAACAAGCTCATTGCGACTGTACAAGGTGCAATTACAGGTGTATCAGGCGTGGTCGGTGCAGCTGTAGATATTCCAGTTTCATTGGTTTTAGTTTTAAGAACTATTTACCAGACAGGAAGATCACATGGCTTTGATTTGCTAGAGGTGGCAGACCAAGATGTTGTTGAGTTTATTTTTAAAGAAGTTGACATTAGCCTGATTGCAGAGAAACAAACTCTCTTGTTGGCTTTAAAAACATTGCGGAATATGTTGGAAACTCAAGATATTCATCAATTTCAGCAAGTATTAGGTTCAACCACAGATATAGATACTTTAAAGAACTGGTTAACAGATGAAGAAGGGGAGTTTAAATGGGAATGGTTAAATCGTATTCCTAAACTTTCAGCTTTTGGTAAGTTTACCCCAGTTGCAGGCGCTGTTTTAAGTGCAGTATATAGCTGGAAATTACAAGAAGATGTAGGACATAAAGCTCAGGCAATTTTTGGAGCTGCAAGACATTATTTAAACGAACATCCAAGTGAGCATTTATCTCCACTACAGGCTTATTATGCTGCGGTTACACTCATTCAAAAAGCAAGCCCAAGACTTTTAAATGTAGGCGAAGATGGCAATATTCATGCTGCTCATCATCATAAAGTAGAAAATCACGAGGTAATCTCGAAAGTATCTATTGTGTTAAAACCTACAGAAAGCGAAAAAAGTGAAGAGAAAGTTCAGGAAAATGTTCATAAGGGCTTAGAAAAACTTGCTGATAAACATGTGACAGAACATGAGCATACTGAACAAAAGCCTGCTCTAACTCCAGAGGATGATGACGAGATATTGGAAGATAAAAAATACTCTTAACAATACGCTTACAAAGTGAAGGTTTAAAAAGTAAAAATAACCTCTATTTAAATTTGTAAATCGTGCTGTCAAACATTGATATGGTCAACATTTGGTAAGTATTGCCGTGTTGACCATTTTTGCATCTTGGCTTACAATTATGTGCCCTTAAAAAGAGGTATTTTCTTTTTAAGGTTTTTTAATAACGGGAGAATTGCCATATGGCAACAACGAATCAGTTGATCCGTAAGGGTCGTACGACTTTGGTTGAAAAATCCAAAGTTCCTGCGTTGAAGGCTTGTCCACAACGTCGTGGTGTTTGTACACGTGTTTATACAACTACACCTAAAAAACCTAACTCAGCTATGCGTAAGGTTTGCCGTGTTCGCTTAACTTCAGGTTTTGAAGTATCTAGCTACATCGGTGGTGAAGGTCATAACTTACAAGAGCACAGTGTTGTTCTTATCCGTGGTGGTCGTGTTAAAGACTTACCGGGTGTACGTTACCATACCGTTCGTGGTTCATTAGACTGTGCTGGTGTTAAAGATCGTAATCAATCACGTTCTAAATACGGTACTAAGCGTCCTAAGAAGTAATTCTAGGAAACTAGTCGAATAAGCCCTTTAGCGTTTCGCTTGTTTGAATTCTTCATAGATTTGTAATTCAAGCGACGTATAGTAAGGCCAGCGTCGTGTACATGACACTTGTACAAACTGCTGGATCATCCTGAAGTGTCATATTATTAGGTGTATTAAAATGCCAAGACGTCGCGTAGTCGCTGCTCGTGAGATCCTTCCAGATCCAAAATTTAGCAGCCAAACAATCGCTAAATTCATGAACCACGTAATGCAAGATGGTAAAAAATCTATTGCAGAAAGTATCGTTTACGGTGCTTTAGAACGCGTTCAAGAAAAAAACAAAGTAGACCCAGTTGAATTTTTCGAGACTACTCTTGAAAAAGTTCGTCCTATGGTTGAAGTAAAAGCACGCCGTGTTGGTGGTGCTACTTATCAAGTACCTATGGAAGTACGCCCATCCCGTCGTACTGCCTTAGCTATGCGTTGGTTAGTAGATGCTGCTGCTAAGCGTTCTGAAAAAACGATGGCTTTACGTCTTGCTGGTGAGTTGCTTGATGCAGCTGAAGGTAAAGGTGCAGCAATCAAAAAACGTGAAGATGTGCACCGTATGGCTGAAGCTAACAAAGCCTTCTCTCACTACCGTTTCTAAGCGGATAAAACAGGCCTTATTCAGGAGAATATTCATGCGTACAGCAGCTCGATTCAACATTGCTCTCTATCAAAGTGGGGGCTTTGCAGGTATTTAAGTTGCCTGTTTGGATATTCGCGCGCATCAATTTAATTGGTGCGTCCTGTTTTAAATATAACATTTAGGAATGTAGACATCATGGCTCGCCAAACTCCAATTACTCGTTACCGTAACATCGGTATTTCTGCGCACATTGACGCAGGTAAAACAACTACAACTGAACGTATTTTGTTCTACACAGGTGTATCTCACAAAATTGGTGAAGTACACGACGGTGCAGCAACAATGGACTGGATGGAACAAGAGCAAGAGCGTGGTATTACAATTACCTCTGCTGCTACGACTTGTTTCTGGTCTGGTATGGGTAACCAATTCGAACAACACCGTATCAACGTAATTGACACCCCGGGACACGTAGACTTCACAATCGAAGTTGAACGTTCTATGCGTGTTCTTGACGGTGCGTGCATGGTTTACTGTGCTGTAGGTGGTGTACAACCTCAGTCTGAAACTGTATGGCGTCAAGCGAACAAATATAAAGTGCCTCGTTTAGCATTCGTGAACAAGATGGACCGTACTGGTGCAAACTTCTTCCGTGCTGTTGAGCAAGTTAAAACTCGTTTAGGTGGTAATCCTGTTCCTATCGTTGTGCCAATTGGTGCTGAAGATACATTCCAGGGTGTTGTTGACCTTATCGAAATGAAAGCGATTATCTGGGATGAAGCATCTCAAGGTATGAAGTTTGAATATGCTGATATCCCAGCTGACCTAGTTGATACGTCTAACGAATGGCGTACAAAAATGGTTGAAGCTGCGGCTGAAGCTTCTGAAGAATTAATGGACAAGTACCTAGAAGAAGGTGATCTTTCTAAAGAAGACATCATCGCTGGTTTACGTGCTCGTACATTAGCTTCTGAAATTCAAGTAATGCTTTGTGGTTCTGCGTTCAAGAACAAAGGTGTTCAACGTATGTTGGATGCTGTAATTGAATTCTTACCATCACCTACAGAAGTTAAAGCGATCGAAGGTATCCTTGACGACAAAGACGAAACTAAAGCGTCTCGTGAAGCATCTGACGAAGCTCCGTTCTCTGCGCTTGCGTTCAAAATCATGAACGACAAATTCGTAGGTAACTTAACATTCGTACGTGTTTACTCTGGTGTTCTTAAACAAGGTGATCCGGTTTATAACCCAGTTAAAGCTAAGCGTGAACGTATCGGTCGTATCGTGCAAATGCATGCGAACGAACGTCAAGATCTTGATGAAATCCGTGCAGGTGATATCGCAGCGTGTGTAGGTCTTAAAGACGTTACAACTGGTGATACATTATGTGATGAGAAAAACATCATTACTCTTGAGCGTATGGAATTCCCAGAGCCAGTAATTTCATTGGCTGTTGAACCAAAAACTAAAGCAGACCAAGAAAAAATGTCTATCGCTTTAGGTCGTTTGGCTAAAGAAGATCCATCGTTCCGTGTTCGTACAGACGAAGAATCTGGTCAAACAATTATTGCTGGTATGGGTGAACTTCACCTTGACATCATTGTTGACCGTATGAAGCGTGAATTCGGTGTTGAAGCTAACATTGGTAAACCAATGGTTGCTTACCGTGAAACGATCAAAAAGTCTGTTGAACAAGAAGGTAAGTTCGTACGTCAAACTGGTGGTAAAGGTAAGTTTGGTCACGTATATGTACGTCTTGAACCGCTTGATGTTGAAGAAGCTGGTAAAGAATACCAATTCGTTGAAGAAGTTGTTGGTGGTGTAGTACCTAAAGAATTCTTTGGCGCGGTTGACAAAGGTATTCAAGAACGTATGAAGAATGGTGTATTGGCTGGTTACCCTGTTGTTGGTATTAAAGCGACATTATTCGACGGTTCTTACCATGACGTCGACTCTGACGAATTATCGTTCAAAATGGCAGGTTCTTATGCCTTCCGTGATGGTTTCATGAAAGCGGATCCTATCCTTCTTGAACCTATCATGAAAGTTGAAGTAGAAACTCCAGAAGACTACATGGGCGATATCATGGGTGACTTAAACCGTCGTCGTGGTATGGTTCAAGGTATGGACGATCTTCCTGGTGGAACAAAAGCAATTCGTGCAGAAGTTCCTCTTGCTGAGATGTTTGGTTACGCGACTCAAATGCGTTCTATGTCTCAAGGTCGTGCGACTTACTCTATGGAATTTGCTAAATATGCTGAAACTCCACGTAACGTGGCTGAAGGCATCATCGCTAAATTCCAAGCTGGCGGTAAAAAAGGTGACGACGAGTAATCTTTCGATTACTATAAGCCCAAACTAATTTCTTAGTTAAAAACCAAGTGCTCATGGGGTGACCCTCCATGAGTAGTTTATAAAGGAAGATCATCATGGCTAAAGCCAAGTTTGAACGTAATAAGCCACACGTAAACGTGGGCACAATCGGTCACGTTGACCATGGTAAAACAACTTTAACTGCTGCGATTGCAACAATTTGTGCAAAAACTTACGGCGGTGAAGCGAAAGATTACTCACAAATCGACTCAGCACCTGAAGAAAAAGCACGTGGTATTACAATTAATACTTCACACGTAGAATACGATTCTCCAATTCGTCACTACGCGCACGTTGACTGCCCGGGCCACGCCGATTACGTTAAAAACATGATTACTGGTGCTGCTCAGATGGACGGCGCGATCCTTGTGTGTGCTGCGACTGACGGTCCAATGCCACAAACTCGTGAACACATCCTTCTTTCTCGTCAGGTTGGTGTACCTTACATCATCGTATTCTTGAACAAGTGTGACCTTGTTGATGATGAAGAATTACTTGAATTAGTAGAAATGGAAGTTCGTGAACTTCTTTCTACTTATGACTTCCCTGGTGATGACACTCCAGTTATCCGTGGTTCTGCGCTTAAAGCGTTGGAAGGCGATGCTGGTCAATATGGTGAGTCTTCAGTTCTTGCTCTTGTTGAAGCGCTTGACTCTTACATCCCAGAACCAGAACGTGCTATCGACAAAGCATTCTTAATGCCAATCGAAGACGTATTCTCAATTTCTGGTCGTGGTACTGTAGTAACAGGCCGTGTAGAAGCTGGTATCGTTAAAGTTGGTGAAGAAGTAGAGATCGTTGGTATTAAAGATACAGTTAAAACAACTGTAACTGGCGTAGAAATGTTCCGTAAACTTCTTGACGAAGGCCGTGCAGGTGAGAACTGTGGTATCTTACTTCGTGGTACTAAGCGTGAAGACGTACAACGTGGTCAAGTACTTGCTAAACCAGGTACAATCAAGCCGCACACTAAATTCGACGCAGAAGTATACGTACTTTCTAAAGAAGAAGGTGGTCGTCACACTCCATTCTTAAATGGTTACCGTCCACAGTTCTACTTCCGTACAACTGACGTAACTGGTGCAATCCAATTACAAGACGGCGTTGAAATGGTTATGCCAGGCGACAATGTTGAAATGTCAGTAGAATTAATCCACCCAATCGCAATGGACCCAGGTCTACGTTTTGCGATCCGTGAA
>NZ_JEXG01000038.1:0-37877 GCF_000581275.1 Acinetobacter sp. 809848 | reverse complement strand
CGGTATCTGGAGCGGAGGACGTCACACAAGGGGAAAAGGTTACATCGGGGATATGGAGAAATATAACTCGGCAGCAATGATGGGTTTTACAGTTTTACGGTTCAGTACAGAGCAAGTGAAGTCAGGTTTAGCGGTTCAGCAGATAGAGAAAATGGTGAGTGAAAGATGAGTGCAGCAGTGACAGAAGAATTATCAAATCTTGAATGGGTCAGTCAGCAAATGAGAGCTAAAACGGCAAGCTATGAAACTTCTGCTGTCTCGACAGGAGAGAAAGCACCAACATGGGAAGAGCGTTGTGGGGCAATCGCATCAATTGAAGATGATGTAACTAAGGCATATTGCGAAATGTTGGTATGGGGTGATTCTCGCGACAATACGCAAGCATTTAAGACGCTTGTTGAGCATATCGGTTCAATTTTGCATGAAGTAGCAATTAAAGAGCGTCAGCGCCATCACTTTAATATGAAGTTGTTTTGTATGAAGATAGCTCGTATGCAGGTGTTCTTTAGAATGCGTCCAGTTATTAAAGAAGACAGAACATTGCAAGGCCAATTGAAATTCTGTGGTATTGATGAAGTTAAAGCAGATACTTATAGCAAGAACTATGCATATCTTGGGCTAATGGTGGATATCATTCTTAAGGATATGGAAGACGAGATAGATTTTTATATTGGTGAATATAGAAAAAAGTTAAACAGAACAATTAATTGACAGCTTTACGGATTTAAGGTAATGTTTTTATATACTGGTCTTATATTGTTTTTTAGACCAAACAGTTTTTTACCGAGTTATGACTGGTGTTTCATTAGCACTTGAAATGAGCACCACTTTATTAGGTTTTAAGTGCACTAGTGTTCTTTTACTGGGATACCAAATAGCATCTTCTGCGGCAACAATTTGCTTTTATAAGGAGAAGTTTATGGATCAATATTTCAGTACGTTCCAATACGTATGCGGTATGGGTGTGGTCCTAGCGATTTTGGTGGTAGATGCTAGATATCCCTGTCGAAGAAGTTACAGTTACTGAGTCAATAAAGTTTTAACCAAAGTCATGGGGTTCGAATCCCCACTACCACGCCATATATTAAAAAGCCCACTAACGAATTAGTGGGCTTTTTTGTTATTTAGTTGAAATTTAAAAAAATACTTTACATATTGATTTTTATGGAAATAATTAAAAATAAAACTTGCGGCTAGTTTGAAATGAGTTCAAAGTATGTTCTAAGGAGAGGTTAATATGAGATTATTCCCTAAGGACGATACGAACTATACTTTTACATTGACGAATGGGAAGAATGATTTTATTTTTCAGTCAATAGAAGGGGATAAAGAGCTATTCTGTATTACATCAACTGGCTATTGTCTTAACATAGAATCTTCAGAAATTTATCCCGAATTTATTGGAAATGAAATTGAATTAGTTTTGTCTATGGGCTCTAGTTTAGTTTCTTCTAATCTGTTCATTAGAAAATTACTTAATATAACTTAGTATAAAAGTTCATTTCAGTTTTTGATCTGTTTGACAACGCAACTAGCCCCGCTAAATATCGATTATTGGCGGGGCTTTTATTTTTCTATGAGTTGAAAGGCATATACTGTATAAAAGTAAAATCTTTTGCAGAGATTGAATTCCATGCCAATATTTACTTTAAATAATAATGAACTAAATGCAGTTGAGACCACCTCTTTTAAAGAAGAAGCTATTCTGGAAAGACTACATCTCCAGCAAGCACTCAAGAAAAATATCGGGGTAATTGCTGAGGACTGTCTCATTATTGCTGAAGAGTATGCTGAATGGGATGGTTCAAAGAGAAGAATTGATTTACTGGCAATCGATAAAAATGCAAATCTTGTAATTATAGAGCTGAAGCGTACAGACACTGGTGACCATATGGAACTTCAAGCTCTCCGGTATGCATCAATGGTCTCTACGATGACTCTGGATATAGCAATAGATATATATCGTCGATATAAAATAAATAATGGCTATCCAGCTTTTGATCACGACAATGCACGTAAAGAAATTTCAAATTTTGTAGATGTTGATAATCTGGATGAAAGTAATTTTGCGGATGACGTGAGAATCATTCTGGTCTCATCAAACTTTTCAAAAGAATTGACCACGTCAGTGATCTGGCTTAATGAGCGAGATCTGGATATTACTTGTATAAGAATGCAGCCATACACCCATAATTCTCAGATTCTAGTTGATATTCAACAAATCATCCCTTTACCAGAAGCAAAGGATTATCAGATTAAGGCACAGAAAAAATCAGAAGAAAGACGAGAAGCCAAGCTTACGAATGCAAGGGATTACTCAAGCTTCATGTGCAATGGTAAAACTCTGAATAAACGTTACCTGGCTCTGGAAATTATTAAATGCCGGTTTGATGAAATCGATAATAAGAATATCGAAGATCTTAGAGCAGAGTTTAATGAATATTCGAATCTGGATAGATTGCTGGTTAAACTTGACCAATTGGATGAACAAAGATATGACCGTTATTTTATTGAGAAAGAACATCAGTTACAGATGAGTAATGGAGACATATATGTTATTTCCAATCAATGGGGCAAAGGTAATATTTATCAGTTGATAGAAATTGCAGCCAACTTTAACTATGAAATTATTAACACTTCAAAGGATCAGTTGAAACGTTCAGTTGAATATGGTGATTATTTGATAGAACAGTTAGAAGACGCCACTATACTGGTTTATAAAAATGGCGAGAAAGTATCGGCTTACGGGGTTTTGCTAGAGTTGGCAACTACTAAGGGTATCAGCCATTTAAATAGTAAAGGTGGTAAAAAGAACACGAGGCAACTTGGTAAAGACTTGATTGATCAATTAGACGCTAACTCGTAGATCTATTAAATTTTACCTAATTAAAAACTAGATGCATTAAATACAAAACTTGATCCTGTACAGGGTAAATGCTATTTTTGCGTTATAGTGGTCGAAGCAAAAGTAAACCATTCGACAAACCTCGCATTTGCGGGGTTTTTTAATGAACTTATGGCAATAGCAACTACCCATCTTTTTGAATAGTAAAGTCTTTATTGTGTTTTTGTAAATAAAGATGAATACATTTAAGAAAAAATTGTTTAGTGCTATCCAAGGGGAGGCTACGTACATCACCTTTCATATTATGTATAAATTTATCCCTTACTTTTTTTATTTCATTAAATTCATGAACTAAAGATTTATTTAGATCATTGTGGTAGTAAGCTATTATTGCAGTAAGTTTTTCTTGTAGGCTAAATCTCTCATTATCTTTCATAATAATTCTTTCGTATAGCTTTTCAAGCTCTGGAATCCCCTTAATGATGGTAGTTATTTCAGGTCGAAAGTCTTTAAATTGCTTTACAATAAACATTTCAAGCGCAGTCCAAGCAGCAATAAAGGAAAAAAGATGCCCATGAATGTATGGGGTTAATGAGTTAGAATAAAGATTAATAATTTGGATCAATTCATTCTTTGTAGTAAATAATTTAATCAATTCTTTGGTTGTTATTAATTCATCTGAAGATAGTTTTGTCATTGGCCCAATACTTGAGCTAAGGTTTGGGGTGTCCCAAACGGAATGTATTTTAGTATTATTATCTTCAACATGATATTTACAGTAAATTTGTTCAAAATCTTTACTCAATCTTGATCCTCGTGCAATCGTTAATGAGCTAGATACTAATTGAAATGCAAGATCAGATTGATTTTTTAATGGTGTTTGAGCATATGCTGGTAATTCTGAACACTCCTTCTTGTGACTCATAACATCACTCATTGGCATGCGCGATTCAATATAAAGAATTGCGTGATTTTTTGCATTTAAAAGGAGCCCATTTCTTTTTAACTGTATGTTTTCATTGTTCTGCTTACCGTTATCTTGGTTTGGAAGGGGAAGGAAATTTTCTATTTTTTTGCTGAAGCTATTCATACCAAGAATTTGAATTGTTGTATTGGCGTCTTCATATAATAAATCATTAAGTTCTTCACTAGGTTCATATATGCCTAAAGCAACATAAATACAGCAATGGCATAAAATTAGATCATCTATTGTTAAACTCATTTTTTCTCTATGTTGAATAAATTGGGAATTACCTATAAATGGTAGTCTTTAAAAGAATAAATTTCAAAAAAATTAATTATATTCATTTATTTGAGCACAGGGTTTTGTTTGAAATATTAAGTAGTCCATGGTCAGGTGGGGCGGTGGAAAATTTCCAACGAAAGCATAAAGTATGTAACGTTACGATGTGGCTGAAGAGATGGGTTATATCGTAGTTCGTTTAGAAGCTGCACCTAGATTTAAGAGTAATGAATCTGGACCATTACAGATTCAAGCTCATTTTGCCAGTCAGTGGCTTAAAAATTTAGAGAGGCAAATATTCAATGGATCAGATCAGACCATTCCCACCAACTGATTTTATTGACCAAGCTGAAGAAGAGGAAGCAATTCGTATAACTCCAGCACCAGATTTAAAGAAGTGGGTTATCGCTAATTATTTAACGATTGGTGGACCTCTTCATAACCCAGATCATGACCATATTGCTGAGCTATTACATGATAATGAAGAGTTCTTGGCATTTGCTTGGGCTTCTTCTGCATATAAAAGCAAGCAGGCTATGGTTTTAGGCCAATGTGAAAAAGTTATGTTTAATGTTGGTGGTTGGAAAAAAGCACGCCAGGAACAACAAATGCGTGATTGGTTCGGAGCTGTTCCAACATACTTAATTACAGTCGATGCTTCTTTCTGTGAGCGTGCTAATGATACTGAGTTCTGTTATTTGCTTGAACATGAGCTGTATCACATTGGCGTTATGAAAGATGAAGATGGCGAGATCCTTTATAGCGACAATTCAGGCTTACCTAAGCACTATCTTGCTGGTCATGATGTTGAAGAGTTTATTGGTGTAGTTAAACGTTATGGACCAAGTAAGAACGTTAAGCGACTAATTGAGGTCGCCAAGAATCCGCCGTTTGTTTCGGATCTAGATATTTCAAGATGCTGCGGAAACTGTGTAATAAATTGAGCCTTAAGGCTCTTTTTTTTGCCCTGTTTGCTGTACGTAGCTGTACGAAGGGGAATTTATGGCAGCACTAAAAGAGCCTGTGAAAATATTTATTGTTCAAGCTCTTGCATGCCGTGATACCCCTCAAGAAGTGGTTGAACAGGTCAAGCAAGAGTTTGGAGTTGATATTAGTCGTAGCCAATGTGAATGCTATGACCCAACTAAATATTCGGGCAGAAACTTAAGTAAGAAATTTGTTGAGCTTTTTGAATCAACCAGAGTGAGATTTGATGAAGGCTTAATTGATATTCCTATTGCAAATAAGTATTACCGTCTTAAGCAATACCAAAGACAGCTTGATAGAACTAGAAACGTAAAGACAGCGCTAAAAATTCTAGAGCAGGCTGCAAAAGACATTGGTGGTCAATTTACCAACCGCCAAGAAATAACAGGCAAAGACGGCGGACCATTACAAACGGTTAATTCAGATGTGCCGGTTCCAATGGAAGAGTATTTAAAAGCGCGGAGGGAGGTCTTAGATGAGTACTGATGCGGCTCGGGATAAAGCCATCCAGATCGAGGCGCAAGAAGATTTATATTTCTTCACAAGGTACATGTTTAAGGAGCGCCGTAACTACAAATGGATGCAGAACTGGCACCACTTAGAAATCTGTGAAGCTTTGATGAAGGTTTATCGTGGTGAAACTAAGCGTTTAATTATTAACGTTCCACCTCGATATTCAAAAACTGAAATTGCCGTAATTAATTTTATGGCTTGGTGTTTTGGAAAGAATCCTGATTCAGAGTTTATTCATATCAGTTATTCGGCAATGCTTGCTGCAAATAACGCATTTCAGACTCGCAATATGGTTCAAGAGGAGGCTTATAAAAAGGTATTTCCTGAACTTAAATTGCGTGATGATAGTAAAGCCAAGGATTTCTGGCGTACAGCTGCTGGTGGTGTCTGCTATGCGACTGGTACAGGCGGTACAATTACCGGTTTCGGTGCAGGCAAAATGCGTGAAGGCTTTGGTGGTTGCATCATTATTGATGATCCGCATAAGGCCGATGAAGCTAAATCAAAAACTATCCGTGAAGGTGTGATTGATTGGTTCCAGAACACACTCGAGTCTCGTACTAACTCACCGGAAACGCCAATTATTGTCATTATGCAGCGCTTGCATGAGGATGATTTGGCTGGTTGGTTGTTAGGGAAGAGAGAAGACGGTTTACCAGTTGAGGGCGGTAACGGTGAGGTGTGGGATCATCTTTGCCTTTCAGCAATTCAAGAGGATGGTTCTGCTTTATGGCCAGCTAAACATAATATTCAAAAATTGCAGCAAATGGAGAAAGCTGCGCCGTATGTTTTTGCCGGGCAATACCGTCAAATGCCTTCACCGCCAGCTGGCGGTTTTTTTAAGCCTGACAATATTGAAATTGTTGATGCTTTACCTGCTGATATTGTGAAGCAAGTAAGAGCTTGGGACTTTGGTGCAACTGAGAATGAAGGCGACTTTACTGCAGGTGTGAGAGAAGCTTTGGGTGCAGATGGCTTTACTTATATTGTCGATGTAACAAAAGGGCAACTTGGTCCAGACAATGTCAATAAACGCTTAAAACAAATCACAGAGTTAGATGGGATAGGCGTATCAGTAAGGATTCCTCAAGATCCTGGACAAGCTGGTAAATCACAAGCCAGTTCATTCGTAAAACTACTTGCAGGATATGACGTCAAAGCTAAACCGGTTTCGGGAGACAAACTCACACGAGCACAGCCTTTTGCGGCTCAAGTTAACGTGGGTAACGTCAGAATGCTGAGGGGTGATTGGAATAAAGACTTTATTGAAGAGCTTCGAAATTTTCCGAACGGAACGCATGACGACCAGGTTGATGCTGGCTCGGATGCATTTAATGAATTGAATGGAGGTTTTGAAGCCTTCTTTGCTGATATGGGATTTGCTCGATGAGTGACGTAACTTTTAAACATCCTGAGTATGTTAAAAACTTGCCATACTGGCAGAAGCTAGATGATGTATGTGAAGGTGAGGATGCGGTAAAGGCTAAAGGTGAAAAATATTTACCAAAGCCAAATGCGCATGACAAAACGCCAGCAAACAAAAGTGCTTATTTAGCTTATTTGATTCGTGCTGTGTTTTATGAAGTTACAGGTACAACATCAAACAGTTTAGTGGGTGCTGCATTTGCTACAGATCCAAGCTTTAAGTTTCCATCCCAGCTCGCACATTTAGAACGTAATGCAAACGGCGCAGGCTTAAGTGCTTATCAATTGGCGCAAACAGGTATTCGACATTTATTAAAGCATTACAGATGCGCTTTATATGTTGACTACCCAACAGTTACTCCAGCACGAAATCTTGCAGAGTTTAAACAGCAAAAAGCCTTTCCGATGATTCATTTATTGAATGCGATTGATGTAATCAATTGGGATTCAATGATGGTCGATAATCAGAAAAAGCTTTGTTTGGTGGTCATCCGTGAATTTACTTCAGAACGAGGTGCTGATGGCTTTAGCAAAACTGAGGTAGAGCAGTACAGAGTACTTCGTTTAGAGCCTGATGGTGTAGGAAACTTCATCTATACAGTTCAGGTATACACAAAAGGCGACAAGGGTACATGGAAGGGCGAAGATAAGAAGTATCCAACTGATAATAATGGGGATTTCTGGTCTTATATTCCATTCACTTTTGTGGGAGCTATTGATAACTCCGAAGATATTAAGAAACCTCCATTGCTCCCATTAGCTAATCTTAATTTAGCTCATTATAGAGATAGTGCGGACTTTCAAGAGTCCGTTTTTTATATGGGCCAACCACAGTTTTATGCAAAGGGAGTCAATTGGGCTTGGTACGACGAGGCCAAAAAGCGTGGCATTTATATCGGTGCAAAAGTTCTATTACCTTTACCTGAAAACGGTGATTTGGGGATTGTACAAGCAGATCCAAACACTTTAGCTCGGGAAGCCATGAAGGATAAATGGGAACAGATGAAAGAGATGGGTGCACGCTTAATTGAAAAGGGTTCAGCAGCCAAAAAGACTGCTACTGAATCAAACAGTGATGACGCCGTGCAGCATTCCGTTCTTTCACTTTGTGTTGTGAATATGAATGAAGCTTTTTCGATGGCTTTAAGATGGGCAGCTAAGTTTGTAACGCCTAATGTTGATGTTTTGACTAAAGATGAACTGATGTTCGAAATCAGTCAGGAATTCAATAAACAAGGATATCAAGCTGAACTAGCACGGCAATTGTATGAGGCAGCACTACAGGGCCGTTCTTCATTTAAATCTTGGTGGGAATATAACCAGACTGGAATGTTCCCAAAACAAAAGTATAAAGAAGAGCTGGACAACATCGAAGGCGAAAAAGACGGAACAGTGAATCTATAGGTAGGGTGATATGGCTAAAGATAATAAAAATCTTTTGGAGGTACTCACTCAACACCAGGCTTATCTTTATCGTACTTCTTCGCAATCTGTAAATGAATTATTAGGTTTATTCAATGATGATACCAATGCAATGCTTTCAAAGCTTCGTGATCTATTGGATGAACTAAGTGATTCAGAAAAGATTGCTTTAGCCGGGGGGAAATACACAACTTCAAACCTCAGGGAAATAAGAGATTTAATTTCTCAATGGTTTAGTAGTGTAAACACAAGCTTGCCGGAAGCTTTCGCAGTTTCAGCTACTGCGATGGCCGTATATGAAGCCAGCTATATGGCAAAGTTATTCGGCACAACGATAAATAAACCTGCTGGAGAAAAGCTTTATTCTGCAGCTAAAAAGGTTCCACTTACAGGCGGTGCTCTTGTTGATGATCTTTTATCAAGAATTGCAGAAAGCGCCCGCCAAAAAGTTGAATATGCGATTCGTGACGGGATTAACACTGGTAAAACAAACCAAGAAATTATCCAGCGTATTCGCGGTACCAAACGCCTTAATTTCGAAGATGGTCTGTTAAACAGCACTAAATCTGATATTGACCGCACTGTTAGGACTATACGCAGTCATGTGGCCAATCAAGCTTATTTAAAAAGCTTTAATCAAATGGGTTTTGAATATGTGCGCTTTGTTAGTGTACTTGATGGAAGAACCTCAAAGCTATGTGCGTCATTGGATGGAACCATATGGGAAATTAACGATCCATCTAAACGTGTACCGCCGTTACATCCACATTGCCGAAGCATTTTGGTTCTAGTTGAGAAAGATGGGAAACTTCCAGGGGAGCGTCCATTTGTAATGGATGAGCGCAAAGTAAAGGACATCCCGAAAGATGAGCGCAGCCAATTAATAGGGCAATTGGATGCAAACACTACATTCAAAGAGTTCTTCAAAAAAACTGATGACTTTTTCCAAAAAGAGTGGCTTGGGCCAAAGAGGTACAAGCTTTATAAAGAAGGAAAGTTTGATTTTGAAAAGTTCTTTGATCCTGAAGGCCGACTTTACACATTGGACCAACTTCGAAAGTTGGATGAGCAGAAATTCAAGGAGTTGGGCTTATGATTGAATCAAAAGTTAGACATTTAGTACTTAAGCGTCACCCAAGCTTAAAAGGCTTTTTAGTTGTGTGTGATGAAGAAACTGGAATGCCACTGGCAGGGCAAAAAGCGGTTCATATGAATAGTGATGCTCAAGATGGACCAACAACGATTAGCGTAACATTCGAGGCTTATGGTGAGAATGGAGTCCGCTTAGTAGGTGATGAGCCAAGAGCACTTTTAACAAAGTAAACGTAGCGAAAGGTGGTAAAAATGTCTGAAATATCAGTTGCTGAGTATGTAAAGAGAAAAGAAGAGTTAGAAAGAACACTAACAGGCCATATTGCTGAATTAATCAGTAAATTTGAAAAAGATACAGGTGTAAATATTCAAGATGTTTATGCGAATTTTTCAAGTGCCACATGTTTGGGTGGCTCAGAAAAACACTTTCTAACTGGTGTGACAGTTAAAACCTCAATTTCTAATTAACCCAATTTACTAATTTAATAGCACCTTAGGGTGCTTTTTTTGTGAGAAGAAAATGATCAAAGACGTAACAGAGCAAGAGTTAGTTGAAAAGTCTGTAGCACCTCGAGTAACTAAAACACAAATTGATGCATTGATGGAGCGCGTTTCTTACACGGTTGAGCAATGCCCCGGAGGCACAACCTCTACTTTTGTTCATGCATTTTTAGATGGAAAGTTTTTTCTAGCTTCTGGTTTTAGTGCATGTGTGAATGCTGAAAACTTTGATGCAGAAATTGGTGAACGTATGGCTCGAGGTAATGCAGAAAAGCATGCTGAAAATAAGCTGTGGGAACTAGAAGGCTACCGTTTATTTGCTTCGAACTTTTAAATTATTAAATTGAATTTAAGCGTCCTTAGGGGCGCTTTTTTATTGCCTGCCGAAAGTGGATGCAGACGGCGAAACCGGGTGGATGCCCATTTTGAAAATATAGGTTGGATGACCAATGAAACTTAAAACAGTAACGATCGACGGTAAGGTATATGCGGAAGTAGAGGGTGATAAACCTATCTATGTTCATGATGATGGTAAAGAGATGCCGCATGATGCCGCTCACTCTGTAGCAACTATTGCACGTTTAAACAATGAAGCAAAAACGAACCGTGAAGCGAAAGAAGCGGCAGAAAAAGCTCTAAAAGCTTTTGAAGGGATCGATGATCCAGTGGCAGCTAAGAAAGCAATTCAGACAATGCAAAATCTTGACGATAAAAAGCTGGTGGATGCTGGTGAAGTTGAGAAAGTGAAAGCTGAAGCTATCAAAGCTGTTGAAGATAAATACGCTCCAATCGTTCAACAACGTGATGCACTTGAAGCTTCTTTACATAAAGAGCTTATCGGCGGTGGTTTTGCTCGTTCTAAGTACATTCAAGACAACATTGCAGTTCCAGTTGATATGGTTCAGGCAACCTTTGGTAATCACTTCAAAATCGAAGATGGCGAAGTAGTTGCCTACGACCAAAAAGGCGAAAAGATTTATTCCCGCGTCCGCCCTGGTGAACTTGCAAATGTTGATGAAGCTTTAGAGTCCTTGGTTGGTGGATACCAGCATAAAGACTTAATCCTTAAAGGTGGTAAAGGAAATGGCGGTGGTTTCCAAAGCGGGGGCAAAGGTGGAGCACCTGCAGGTATGAAGCGCAGCGAGATGTCAGTATCTCAAAGAGCAGATTACATCAAAGAACATGGCCAAGAATCCTTCCTAAAACTACCGAACTAATTATTAAACATTTGGAGATAAGTCGTTATGACTACAACAGTTAATTCAGACATGATCATCTATAACCAATTGGCACAAACTGCTTATTTAGAGCGTTTGCAAGACAATTTGAATGTCTTTAATGAGGCATCAGCTGGAGCGATTCTTTATAAAAATGAAATCATTGAAGGCGATTTTAATAAAGAATCATTTTATCGTGTTGGCGGCAGTATCAAGCACCGTGATGTGAACTCTAATGCTAAAGTTAACCATGAAAAAATTGGCGCTGGAGAATCTGTAGGTGTGAAAATTCCGTTTAAATACGGTCCTTATGCATCTACTGAAGAAGCTTTTAAGCGCCGTGCTCGTACACCTGAAGAGTTTGCAATGATTCTTGGTTATGACTTGGCAGATGCTTTAGTTGCAGGGCGTTTACAGTACAGCTTGGCTTCATTAAAAGCTGCGATTACAAGCAATCCTGATATGGTAGCAAAAGGAAGTATTGCAGTAGACGGTCGAAAAGCATTAACACGTGGGATGCGTAAATTTGGTGACAAGTTTGGGCGTATCGGTTTGTGGGTAATGAACTCAGACACCTATTTCGATATTGTAGATGATGCTATCACTAAGCAGATTTATGGAGAATCTGAAATCGTTATTTATGGCGGTTTACCAGGTACTTTAGGTAAACCTGTACTTGTAACTGACGCCGTAGGTGATAACGATGCTTTTGGCTTGCAGTACGGAGCAGTGACTGTAACAGAGTCGCAAGTACCGGGCTTCCGAGCATACGACATCAATGATGAAGAAAACTTTGCTATTGGTATGCGTGCTGAAGGTACATTTAACCTAGATATTCTTGGTTATAGCTGGGATACAACGAAAGGTGAGAATCCAGATCTTACTTTGCTTGGTTCAAGTGCTAACTGGAAGAAACATGCAACCAGCAACAAAATGACCGCTGGTACATTGCTTGATTTATCTGGGACAGCAATAACTGGTTAATACGAATCTTTTCCATAAGGGGGCCTTTAAGCCCTCTTTTTTATTTTTAAGAGTAAAGTGCCATGAAGCTAATCTATACACGTATTGCTGCAGCAGCTGCGTTAGAAGTAGGGACTATTGCAAACCCTGACTATTATGAATATCCAAATCGAAGTGCTGAAGAAGTAATCATTTATGGTGACTATCCAAAAATCCAGAATGACTATGAAGCTTTAGATATTCCAGTTGAAATTCGCAAATTGGAAGAACCTGTAAAAACGACTTTGGCCACAGTAAATGTTGCAGTGGGAATTACTCCAGAGCTACAAGAGGTCATTGATCAAGCAAAAGCTGACTGTGAAAAAGTTGTTGAGGAAAACGGGCAACTTAAACAGAAAATCGAAATCTTGGAACAGGCAAGTGGTGATAGTTCAGAGTTAATTTCAGAAAACTCACGTTTAAAAGATGCTTTACTCCAAGCTGACAATGCTACTAAAGCGGCTGAAGGAAAGGTAGTTAGCATCCAAGCAGAATTTGATGCTTTTAAAAATGATGTTGCTGCTATGCATGCGCGTATTGCTGAATTGGAAGCTGGAAAAGCGTCAGAAAATCCAGCAACAGAAACGTCGACAAATGATTTTGAAAATTGGTCTAACGATCAATTAAAAGAATATTTGGCAAGTAAAAACATTGGCTATAAGCCAACTGCTTCAAAAGCAGAATTACTTAAGTTGATCCCAAAGGAATAATGAAATGAGCTTTATTACTGTAGATGACGCAAATTCAATTTTGGGCAGCGATTTTGCACCAGGCAGTGATAAAGCTCGTCTGGTTCAACTTGCAAATGTTTGGATGAAAAAGCGAATTGGATTTGTGCCGGATCCTATAGATTCACTTCTTAAAGATGCTGCTTGTGAAATCATTAAAGGTGTTCTGGCCAAAGTAATTTATAACGGCAAAGAACAGTTGCTTAAACGAAAGAAAATTAAAGCTGATTCAGTTGAATCTGAAAAAGAGTACCAGGAAGGTACTGAAGCGATTTCTAGCTTTGAACAGATAGCAATTGATTTTATTGATTCGCTTGATTTGAAAGACCCAAATGCAAGTTTTAATGGCTTCGGCGTTCCACTTTACAGGGCATAAATAATGGGCTTACGTGACGAAATTCAGGCAGAAATTACAGAAGCATTTAATGAAGATCTAGCAGATGCAGTTCATACATTTACGTGTGAACGGGTATCTAAAAAGAATTGGGATCCTAAGTCAGAAACTTATGTTGAAGTTAAAGAAAACTATTCAGGCCGTGGCGTTCTATTTGGCTCATACAGTCAATATGAGATTCAGACACTCGGAGTATTAGCCACGGATAAGAAAGCGACCGTAATTCAAAATGAAGTAACCATGGTACCTAAAATTGATGATGAATGGCTAACTGCCTTAGACTCATTCCGGGTAATTCATATTCAACAAGATCCAGCTGGAACAATCTGGAAATGCCAGTTGAGGAAGGTTTAAATACTTGGTCTAATATCCTTCTAAATTAGGGGGGTATATGGCTAGAAAAAAATTAGAAGATAAAATCAAAAGAGTTGGCTACTTTGTTGGTGGTGGAATATTGGGTTACTTATTAATTAGTTTTTTTATACTAAGTTCATTTCCTTGGTACCCATATTTACTTGATAAAAAACTAGCTTACGATGTTTTAAAGGATAGTTTAACTATAGGTGCTGCATTTCTTGCCCCAATTGCTGCATTTGTTTTATTTAACGACTGGAGGGTTGAGTATCACATCAAAGAACAATTCAATAGCATTGATGAAATTAAAAAGATACTCCAAGAAGTTGAAACAACAATTGGTAAATACGTAAATAGAATTTTTAAAGAAAACATCAACAGTAATATTGAGTTTGAAAACTTTTCTGAAAGATTAATTTTATTAGAGTATAGGGATCTCTTAGGAATTCTTTTAGTTGAAATTGATGAAAAAAATCAGTTGGTAGTAGATTTTAAAAAAAATGTAGGGATGTATTATGCAAAGCTGAACGTAGCTCTTAATCATTTACATATTATGGAATTTAATGCCTATCGAGAAGGTAAATTAATAAAAGACGATATAGATAGAAAAATACATGGAGATGAAATCAAACAAATTCGTGATGATTTTATGGATAGATATCTTAAATTTCATGAAATTCATAATGAACTAACAAGTAGATACTTTTCGATAGTTACTTTGGCAAATGAAATTAAAAGAAACATATAGATAAGCCCACTTCGGTGGGTTTTTTAATGGGCGAAATTTTTGGAGTTTAGATGATAAGTACAGATTACGTTCCTTTATGGCATATCTCACCATTCCAACATGTTCAATACACGCTTGCTCGAAATCAGCTTCACATGGATCTGTTATTCGAAGACATGAATAAGGTCGATCCGTTCTTATCTAATGAAGGAGCAGCGGCTCAAGTCAATTACTATTCTGACGGCGCGTATGCAGTTGTTCAGTTGGGCGATACCTCAGAAAGAAAATTGATAGAGATCTATGGCTTGCTATTACATGAAGCTGTTCATGTTTGGCAGAAAGTTAAAAAGCTCATGGGAGAAAAAGAGCCAAGCTCTGAATTTGAAGCATATTCAATTCAAGCGATCGCTCAAGACCTTTTTGAAATGTATGAAGAAAGCGAGGTAAATGATGGGATGGAATGGGAAAAAGCCAACTGAATTTAGTTTTGATTTGGCTAAAACGGCAGAGGAAAAGGTAAAGAAAATTACAATGGATGCTGTTCAGTCTTTAGTTGTTTCAAGTCCCGTTGATACTGGCGCTTATCGTGCTTCTCATATTGTTTCGATTGGATCTGGTGACTATGGTGTACGTGGACCTGAAACAAACGCCGTGCAAGATGCAGCGATTCAAGCTCTGAAATTTAAACTTGGTAGTTTGATTTATATTCAAAACAACCAGCCCTATGCTGAACGCTTAGAAAATGGTTGGTCTGATCAAGCACCGCAAGGTATTTACAAGACCACGTTTACTTATATTTCTCAGAAGTACGGTGGTTAAGATGGCAATGACTTTAGAGCAGACAAGGCAAGCTATTATTGATCGTATGCAAAGCTTTACTGGTATTGCCCAGGACAGAATTCAGTATCCAAATGCACCAGGCTTTAATGTACCAAAGGAAGGCTTATGGTGTAGTCTAACCATTGCAGGCGGCCCGAGTTTTACCTCAGGTGTAGCAGATAAGCCTTGTAACCGTCGCACCGGCAATATTATGGTTCAATGTTTTGATCGACTTCATGTAGGAGAAAAAGCACTAACGATTCTCGGTGATTCTTTATTGGCCCATTTTGAACATTTCTCTTTTGATGATTTAGAGTGTTTGAACGGTCAATCGATTAAAGTTGGTAAGGACTCTGATTTTGTGCAATACAATGTGGTCATAGGATTTACGGTGAATTGAAGCACTCAAAGTAGAGTGCACAATAAGGGTTATGAACGGTGATACGAATGAATGCAACAGCATTTGACAATTTTAATTTTTATATCGGATACATGAGGTATGCAGGAGGAAGGTGGCTGGTAGGTGCATTACACAAAGATGATCGTGAAGGTTGTGATGAATTAGATGAAATATCTGAGTGTTTCTTTGATATTAATGAAAGTGAAACTCATGCTCTACGCGCACTTGAATACATCAAAGAGCATGTAAAGTTTCTTTCCCATGGAGACACGCCAAGCCAGACACTTAAAGCTGTAGAAGATCAGATAACAAACTATATAACCAATTTATAAATCTATACCGCCGAAAGGCGGCTTTTTTCATTTTTACTCACTACCACCTCATCGGTGGTTTTTTATTTTTACAGGAATCACTTATGAGCAATTTTTGTTTTAAGCGTGGTGACACATTCAACTTGAATTTGCAGCTGGTTGATATGGATGAGGCTTTGCAATATCCACCTGATGATGTTCGCCGTGCTATCGATCTGACAGGCTACACGTTTACTTCGCAAGTTAAATCGTTAGCCGATGGAGTAGTGGTTGCTACTTTGACTTGTGCAGCATTAAGCCAGAGCACACAGAAAGGTTGGCTTAACGTGAAATCGGGAGCAAGCACAACCGCATGGCCCATTGGTTTGTGCCAAATGGATATTAAAGCAGTAGTAAGCGGCAACACTCAACATACCGAAACTTTGACTTTCCAAGTGATTGATGGGGTAACAGCATAATGGCAAATCTTGTATTTAAATTTAATTGGGACCATCGACCGTTCCAGTTAAACTCGGCCCAAGGTAAGCGGCAATTCATGCTGCCATTCGCTTCGGGTATTCCAAACTTAAATCCGCAACTTTCTCAAGTTCAAGGTGCTGGCACAGCTGCCGCTGCTAATATTGGGAGTGCTGATGGAAATGTGATCGGAGTAACAGGTATTCTTGTTAATTGTCAGGGAGCACAACGGTTAGATTTAGGTACATCAGCAAGCTCCTCTGCCACTGCTATAGAAATGGGTTCAACGTCAGTAGCAGGCAATACTTTTATTGATTTTCACACATCTGGAGCTCCTACTGATTACGATGTTCGGTTGCTTGCTACGGGCGGTGACATGGCTAACGCTGGATCAGGAATTTTAAATGTGACAGCTAATACAACTATCTTTAATAGTAAGCTTCGCTCTTTGCCAACATTTAATCAGGTTACAGCTGGAAATGAGGCTGCAAATCTTTATATCTCTGCTGGCGGTGATATTTATCGTACTGGGAAAACTTATAATAGCTTTGGTTTAGGTTTAACCACTTTACAGGCTACAAATAGTGTTGATTTGAATACCGCAAATTTACCAAGCGGTATTTATTCAGGGCAAACTTGGACGAACTCAGGCACTACTTCTCAGTGGCAAACATTATTGCAATTAAATCTTGCATCTGATGGTTCTAATTATCAGACTCAAATTTCTTTTGATGGTAATGGCTCAGATACTAAATTAATTTCTCCTTCAATTCGTCGCAAATTAGGTGGTACATGGAGTTCTTGGTTTAAGTTTTGGACTCAAGCCAATACAACTGTAGATGCAAACGGTTTTATCAAATCATCATCACCCATTATCAAGTTGTTTGCTGACTCAATTGAATTAAATGATCAAGCAAAAAAACAACCAGTTGAATTTGAAAAAATTGATGTAGGTAATTATTTACTAAAAGGTTCTTTAGGTTTCGCACAAGATGGCTGGTACATTGAGCTGCCGAAAGATGCCAATGGTAATACGGTAGTAGCCGTAGAATACTCAACTTTAGAAAATGGGGATATTTCAATTAAGACTTTCAAGCGTAAGTTTGATTTTGAGCTTGCCGCGGTAGTTGCCGATCATGAAAATCCGATGGATATTCCTCTTAGTCGTTGGATTGATATCCGTTTATATGAAGAGGCTGAACAAATTGGTGAAGAACCTGTACCTGAAGTGCCTCTAAGTGAAACACCTATCGACTTTCAGCCTACTAACTTATCTCAGGCAGTTGCTGCAGCCATGAATGGTGTGGAGCCGCCTGAAATCTCCGACACAGGCGAAACACCTTAATAACCCGCAAATTTAGCGGGTTTTTTTATGCCCACTATTTTTAACCGACCCGCTCAAGAAGCGGGTTTTTTTATGCCTAAATTTTGGAGAACTATAAATGAGTTCAGGCGCGAAAATTCGATTATATGCTTGTGAAGAAGCAGTATTAGGGACGACTCCAGCAAACCCAATTTGGTACACAGTTCGCCGTGTAAGTGATGGCTTATCAGAAAATGTATCTACAGAAGAAAGTAGCGAGGTTGTTGACTCACGCTTCCGACAGGGAGGTGTGGTTACTGAAGCTGAAGTGGCTGGGCAGTTAGAGTTTGAATTGTCTGTAGGGACATTTGATCTGTTTTTAAGTGCATTGGCATTTAATAACTGGGCAGCCAATGCGCTCAGCTTTGGAGGAAATGTACGTAAATCATTTACCTTGGTTAAAGTGTTTGAAGATATCGGTCAGGTTTTTATTTACCGTGGTGTTCAGGTGAATACCGGTGAAATCACGATTCAGACCACAGGTAAAATTACAGGGAACTTTGGTCTGGTAGGAAGCTCATTTACCCGTCAACTAGTCAATCCGGTTACCAATCCAATTGCTGCATCCAGTCGCCCTTTGGTCAGCATGCCTAATGTTGAGAACTTACTTGTGAATGGTCAGTCAATTCAAGGTAAAGCTTGTTTGCAATCACTTACGCTTTCAATAAATAACAATTTGGAAGCAATCCGCTGTATTGGTTCTGGCAAATACACGCCAGAGTTTTATCTTGAAAAGATGATGGATATCGAAGCAAATGCTTCATTCATGTTCTCAGCTACAGCAGCAAGCTGGATCGATGCAATCAAATCCCGTGATGTATTCACTTTGACTTTCGATATTAAAGACAGCAAGGGAAGTAAATACTCGTTCAACTTCCCGCAATTGGAAGTCATGGAAGCCAATCACCCGGATGGTGGTGGTGATGACATCATCACTTTAGATATCAACTTTGCTCAAGTGCGGACAGCTCCAACAATTGTGCGAGCTCTTGTGTAATTCACTTCAATTCAATAATGCCTGTGGAATCCCATGGGCTTTTTTATTTTCAAATTTTTCGAGGTAGGTATGGCTTTAAAAGTTGGAATTGTACGAAGCTCAGAAGTATCTAAGTGGTGCTCGTTTGAAACTGCAGGTGGACAAGCAGAGTTTAAAATTCGTGGTATTGGTTATAAGCCTTTTCAGGTGGCATTAGAAAAGGCAGGCAATCAAATCACGTCAAAAGGTTATGATGTGATGGTAAAAGATGAAGACAGCAAGCTCTACCATGAACTCTTATTAGATGCCGCTGGTGCCCATTTAATTGAAGACTGGAAAGGTATTGTTTTTGCTGAGATAGTTGAAGGCAAATCCGTTGAAACTGAAAAACCTTATACACCGGAAAATGCATCAAAGCTTCTTAACCTTGGTGATATAGGTATTATTATCTGGTCATTTATTAAAGAGCAGGCCCAAAAGATTCAGGAAGATGCCGATAAGGATAAAGCCACAATTTTGGGAAAGTCATCGAACTCTACAAGTATCGAAAAACCTATGCGTCAAAAACGCCGCACGAAATCGAACAAATCAAGTTCTTAGGTGGACACATTCCCAATCCACCAGAATATTCTTATGCAGCTGACTCAATCCTTGCAGCCTTTAGCACGATTATCAGATCAAGACGATATGAGCAGGGTATTCCTTTATCCTTAGATCAGCAGGCAATCAATGTCTATGCTGAGCATTATGATTTGCCTGTTGATGCTCATATCTTTAACGACTGTATTTTTGCTTTAGACAATTTATTTATTGAAGAAGTTCATAAGAAGATTTCTACCAAGTCCAAAAAGTAACTAATAGCTATCTGCTTGATGGCTATTTTAGTTAATGTTTTTTGTTTTATGTAAATATATAATATTAATAATAATTTATATTGAAAATTAATATGTTAGAAAAACTTTTTTATACATTGGGGTTCTCTATTTCTTTGGCGGTTTTAGTTAGCTGCACTAAACAAGTGGAAAATAAGGCACTTCCACCTTCAGTTGAAGCGCAATTCATGAGTTCAGATCAGGAAATAGGGAAAATGCTTGAGGAGCTAAATAATCAGAATGTGCCACTTCAACGTAAGCGGGAGATATTGTGCAAGACATATCCTGAAGTCTACAAAAAACGGTACATGCCAGCTCTCCTCAAGCTTGCTCCTAAAGTATATACAGAGGAAATTTTATTAAGAGATTTTGAGGCCGTGATTAGCTTTTATGAAAAAGCTTTTCTCGTTAATTGCGATTGAAATGATTTATAATTTCATCACTTTTTATACTTTCAAATAAATATTTTAATACCGGGATCAATATGAAAATTCTCTTAAAAGTTTTATTAAGTTTATTGTTCGGTTTTTCGATTAATGTTTATGCCAATGATCCTAAAAATTTAGTCGAAGTAATGCCTCCAAATTTACACTGGAAGCAAATTCCTAAAATTAATATTAGCGATCAGGAACTTCAAGGATATGACAGAGAGGTTGTTGTAGGTTTTTTAGCGAATGAAAAAGGTAAAGTGATAGATACGACAATCATTAAAAGTAGTGGTATTGAATCTCTAGACAAAAAAAGCTTAAAAGCCATGAAGAATGCTAGCTTTTACCCTTATCAAGAAAATGGTTTTTATGTTGGTTTTTATGGTAAGCAGCCATTCAGTTTTGATGTTTCTAGAAAGCCAATTTTTGAATTTTTTCCTGAAATTAAGGTTAATAAAGATGATCTTAAAGGGCAAATCAGATATATGAGTATTTATTCAGAAGCAGATGATAATGGCAATATCACAGTTGCAAAGATTCAAAAAAGTACCGGCTTACAAGAATTAGATAATTTTGTTTTAGATGAATTCCGTAAAAAAGCAAAATTCTTTCCTCTGATAATCAATGGTAAATCTTACCCGATTAGTGATACTACAAATTTAACTTTAACTAAGTTTTCTACTCTTAAATATTAATCTATCATGGTTAAAAACCACCTTCGGGTGGTTTCTACTTTTCTGAACTGTTAAATTTTACTCATTATTAAAATGGATATTTTCATGAAAAAAACTATTTTACTGGGATTGGTTTTGAGTTCACTTGCCTGTACTAATCTTTATAGTCAAGATTTAGATAGTATTGTAAACAAGAATATTCCTAATGAATCAGGAAGTGCTCAAGGGCAAGATGATGCACTCCTGATCGTAAAAAAGTATAAAGATACCTATCAGAAGGAAATATTAAATGCTTGGGATGTACCTGCTAACTCAGCGGGAACAATTGCAAGAGTTAGAGTTCTATTAACGGACAAAGGTGAGTTAGACCAAATAATTTTTTTGAATGAGATATCTAAAGAGTTTAAGTTAAGTATCGAACAAGCGATTAAAAAATCAACTCCTTTTACTTTGCCTGAAAATACTATTATTAGAAAGATGGCAAGAAACCTAACAATTAATTTTAAGGCTACCTAGCTAGACAATATTAATTAAAAAATAATGACTACCTTAGTATATTTTTTTATGAGGTTTCATATCTTACTCTTTACTAACAATGGTGAAGAACATGAAAAAAATAAATTTATTGATAATGACAGTTTTGTTGAGCGGGTGCGTAACTCCACTAACCCAAATGATGAATAATAAATTTAGTGCAATCCAGCCTACGTCTCCATCTGTAGCTGGTATATGGACAGTTTCTATTGGCCCTGGTATATCGACGATAAAACTTGATTCTGATGGTAATGGAATACTTTGTGAAGATACTAGTGGACATGTGGTATTCAACACAGTTAAGTATGCAAATAATATGATTTACATTCAAAATGGTATGGCTCTGGAAGTGAAGCTATTAAACAAAGATCTGCTCGAAGCTAGAACAATGATAAGTGCCTCTAATTTGAATATGATTTACAAAGCTGATAGTGACTTAAGAGCAGCTTCCCTGAAGTGCTCCAAAGAATTATAGATAACCACTTTTATAAACCCGCGTAAGCGGGTTTTTTATTGCCTAGAGGAAAGTAAAGATGGTACAAGAATCTCGTTTGGTCATTGTTATTGATTCGCAAAATGCTGAACGTAACGCGCGTAATCTAGGCAATGAGCTCAATAATATTGAGCGTAAAGGTGAGTATGCTTCAAAGTCTATGGATGGCTTATCTGTCTCGACACGTGCACTTGCTGGCTATATGGCAGGGTTGTTAACAGTTGGAGCAGCCGTATCTAAAATGGATGCCTATACTGGTCTCCAGAATAGATTGAAGTTGGTTACTAACAATCAAGCTGAGTTAAATAAAGCGACTGAAGATACCTTTCAGATTGCTCAAAGAACCTATTCTGCTTGGGATTCGGTTTTACAGGTATATCAGCGCTTTAGTGATAACGCCAAAACATTAAATCTTACTATGGATGATACCGCCCGTTTAACGGAAACCGTATCGAAAGCAGTGGCCATTAGTGGGGCAACTGCAGAAGCAGCTGATGCAGCATTAGTGCAGTTCGGGCAAGCACTTGCCAGTGGCACACTACGCGGTGAAGAGCTGAATTCTGTTATGGAGCAAACACCAGCATTAGCAAAAGCCATTGCACAAGGTATGGGGATTACCGTAGGAGAGTTGCGTTCAGTAGCAGCTGAAGGAAAAATTACTTCACAAGAAATTGTGAAAGCTCTAAGAAATGTTGAGTCTGATATAGATGCATTATTTGGTAAAACTGATATCACAATTGGACAATCATTAACTCTTTTAAATAATGAAATTACGAAATTTGTAGGAGAAGCAGGGAAAGGCTCTGGAGCAGCACAAGTACTTTCTGGTTCGATTCAGGTACTTTCAAGTAATTTGAACTTACTGGCTGACGGAGCACTTATCGCTGGTATCGGATTAATCACCCGTGCAATTTTACTAAAAGGAGCAGCTGTTAAAGAGGGAATAGTTTCTACATTGTCTAGTCGTCAAGCTTCTATAACTAAGGCTCAAGCAGAACTTGGTGAAGCGGCAGCAACTTTAAATACAGCTAAAGCACACCTTGCTAATGTTCAGGCAACTAATGCTGAGACTCAAGCCAAATATGGAGCTACTGCAGCTGCTTTAAGATACACCCAAGCTCAAGCCGCTGTGACAGCAGCAACCAATGCACAAACTGCTGCACAAACCAGACTGACTGCTGCTACGTCATTAGTTGGTGGTATTGGTAGCCGAGCTCTTGGACTTATTGGAGGTCCTATAGGTGCTATTACTATTGGTATTTCCGCTTTAGCCGCTGGCTATATGTATTTTCAAGAGCAGGCGGAAAAAGCCAATAAAAAGCTAGAGGAGCAAGCAGCGGTTGCAAATAAAACGGCTGAAGAACTTAAAAAATTAAGAGGAGTTGAAAAGCAATCTGCTATTGATGATATGACCAAGGCATTGGAAGCTCAAAATAAGGAATTGAGAAAAACAGAACTTGCTGTCGGTTCTGCATTAATTAACATTCAAAACTATGCAGTCGGTAATGCGGAACTTGCCAAAATTTCTAATGATGCACGTACAGGTACTATTAGCTATACCGAAGCCATTGAACGATTAAATGGAATGAAAATTCCACCTGACTTATATAACGCACTTAAGCAACAAGTTGAAAAATATGACGAAGGCTATCAAAAGGGTACTAAGTTAGTTGAAGGGTTAAAGAATGTTGGTGTTGAAAGCAAGTTAGCTGGGAATGCTGCGCAAAACGCTGCACTCCAACACCAACAACAAGCGAATGCAATTGGTAATACAGCAACTGAAGCAGAAAAAGCAACTAAGGCTTTACAGGATTATCGGGATAAGCAAAGAGATAATGTGCTTGATTCAATCTATAAATCTGGTTTGCTTGATTCGGGATATACAGTTGCTCAGGCTAACGCGATTCTAGAGCTGCAAAAAGCAAAAGGAATGAGTGCGATTTTATCTAAAGATGAAATTGATAGTGCTTTGCGAAACCTCAAAATTATTGAGGAACAACAGGAGCGTGAAGAGAAACTAATTGACTCCAAACGTAAGCAGACAAAGGAGTTGGAGCAGCAGGAGAAGATTGCTAAACGCCTTGTAGGGGTATCGGGTAAATCAGGGATTGGTACGGGTCCTCATCTTGATATTCGCTATGGAGGCTCAATGTCTGGCCAGAAAGTATCGAATGAACATCTAGCCCGATTACAGGCAGGCGGCAAACCATTGTCATCTTACAAGATCAGTTCAAATTACGGTCCACGAAAAGCCCCTACCAAAGGGGCTTCTTCATTTCATAAGGGTATTGATTTTTCAATGCCTGAAGGCACACCGATCACGACCAATGTCGCCGTGAAAGATATTAAGACATGGTATGACAGCAAGGGTGGTGGTTATGTCAGCGAGGTGATCTTTGAGGATGGCGTATCTCTTAAGTTACTTCATCAATCGCCGAGTATGCAAAGCAAGGTTAAGAGCGGAGCAAGCAAAGGCAGTGATAAAGCTTCGGGTGACATTCAATCGCAACTTGATCGTCAGTTAGATGCTCAGCGTTCACTTGAAAATGAGGTAGCTAGTGAAGTACAGCGGATCCAGAATAACTTAACAGTTAGATTGGAGGACGTTGATAAAGCAGGTTTTGCCCCAGAACGTACTGCTGAAATCAAGGCAGAATTACAGCGCCGTGCAGATAATGATATTGCGATCGCCAAACAAGCGATTAGAAGCAAACTTGAGGATTATAAGGAGTTCCAGAAAACCGAGGCTGATTTACTTAAAGAAAGTTTTGATCGCAAAAAGTTCAATGCGACTCATGACATTGAATTAAGTAAATCTGAACAAAAGCAAGCAGTAGAGCTGCTAGAACAGCAGTATCAGCAAGAACTAGGATTGATGAAATTAGCCCAAGAGCAGCGATCATTTCAAGCCCGTTTATCTCTGCTTTCCGAAACTCAGGCCATGCAGGAACGTTATAGATTGGAAAGAGAGGAAATTCTTAAGAATACAAAGCTTTCTATTGAAGAGCGGCAAAAGCTAATCGCATTATCTAAAGCCACACAGGACAAAGAGACACGCGACAAAGTTAATAACGCTGTTCAAAATTGGGGTGGTATTCAGGCTGATATGAATGGTTCCAGTGAGTTCTTTAAACAGGATCAGGAACGGTTTAGCCGTTTGGGTGCTGCAAATGATTTGGCAGATAGTAAATTTGGTGCAGCTGATTTAGATGAACAAAACTCATTAGAAACACTCAATGCTCAACTTGAGCAGCAGCTTATTAGTCAGCAAGATTTCGAAAACCAGAAAACTGCCATTATTCAAGCTGCTCAAGAGCAACGAAGTCAAATTTACAGTGAGTATGCTCAGAACACCAAGGATATCGAAGACAAATATCAGCAAGATCGATTGAACGCTCAGATTGCCCTTGGTGGGCAAATGATGGGTTCAGTTACCTCAATGTTTGGTTCAATGTTTGGTGAACAGTCCAAAGCTTATAAGCTGATGTTTGCAGCAGATAAAGCTTATGCCATTGCTGCTGCGGGACTTGCGATTCAGCAGAATATCGCTGCAGCTTCAAAAGTCGGTTTCCCGTATAACTTACCTTTAATAGCTGGAGCAGTTGCTCAAGGTGTCAGTATTATCGCTAATATCCGGGCAATCAAAGATCAAGGCTTTTCTGATGGTGGTTATACGGGATCAGGTGGTAAATATGAACCTGCTGGTATTGTTCACAAAGGCGAGGTGGTCTGGTCCCAAGAGGATATTAAACGCTGGGGTGGTGTTGGATTAGTTGAAAATATGCGTAAGAGCTCAGGCCCTGAAGCATTTATCAATAACCACGCCCTGAATAACTCTTCAACTAAGAATGTATTCAATCGTTCTTTCCTCAGTTCAAAAGCATTTAATGATAATCAAACGACCTCGAATATTTTTAATCAACCTATTCGAGAAAATCAGATTATTACTAAAGGCTTTGCGAACGGTGGATTTACTGGAGGAGCTGTTTCAAAGCCTACCGCTTCCTCTCGTTCTGATCTATTCCATGACGGAAAAGTTTACTTCTCTTCAAATGGTTTAGTTCAGGATCGATCAAATCTTGAAGATGTTCAGGATTTCACCTTAGGGCAATCGTCACGTCCTCAGGCTGAGATTATGCCTTTTATTGAGCCATCTTCTCCAACTATCAATTTTAAAATTGAAGTTGTGAATCAGGTCAGCGGTGCAATAGTCGAGGCTGAACAACTGGACGAGCAATCAGTCAGGATCATTGTTAAAAATGAACTGGATAAGCAGCTTCCAAGAACGGTTCCGAAGCTTGTAAGTGATCAAATTGGGAATCCAAACTCAACTATTAGTCGGTCTTTGACTGAGAATACGACTGCAAGACGTAATCGTTAATCTAGAAAACCATCTTAAGAGATGGTTTTCTAATAAAATTAATAAATTAAAGATTTTTTATTAAAAAATTTGGATAGAATTCATTTTTCTTAGTAGATGAATCTTCACTAATAAGCCTCTTTATTTTTAGAGCTAAATAAAAGCTGGAACAAGCAATATGAATACTAAATTTGTAATAACTATAATTGGATGTGTGGGCATGGTTCTTGCGAGCAATGTTTATAGTTTTGAACCTATTGTTGATAATGGTGAGCAGAGAAAAAATCATGGGTCTCACGATGAAGTTTTGTTGGTAGAAAGTCATTCATTGAATGAGTCAAATGTAGTGGGGATAGATAAAGTAAAGTGGGAAAGAATGCCTCGTATTCATATTTCTCAAGCTGACTTGGAAGGAAAGAACAGAAGATTATCATTAAGTGTGGTGGCTAATAAGCAAGGAATTATTACCGATGTTAATGTAAAACAAAGTTCTGGTTTATTAAAACTTGATGAGAAAGCCATATCTGCAGTTAAGGGAGCTAAAATAAAACCTTATCAGTTGAATGGTAAATATTATTCTTTTGATGTGATATTACCCTTCGAGTTTTATATTGAATGAATTGAATTTCTAGTTTTAATTCTTGAGAAGCGCCTTTGGGCGCTTTTTTATTACCTGAAGGAAAGTTATGTATAAGTTAAAGCTAAATCCTCAGACCAGCGGCTATGGCGTAACACCGGGTGATGATGTTAAGCGTCAAAAAATGGATGGTGGGCGTGGACGCTATTACATTGATGTAAAACGTAACAGTCACATTGTCGATGTGAACTGGAATTTAAGTAAAACAGATTTCAATAAAATGATGGCGTTCTGGAGGATATACCAGAATAAGCCAGCTTCATTCTTTGCGGATCTGGTGATTGACCAGGGAGCGCGTCAGCAATACCAATGCAACTTTATTCCCGAGTCTTTCAAAACTAATGAAGTGAATGGAAATCTATACCGGGTAACCGCACAGTTGGAAGTCATTCAAAACCAACCGAATCTAACAGTTGATGCAGCCTTGATCAAAGATTGGGAGGTCTAATGGATAACGAATACGCCAAATTCTTTCTCAATCGTAAAGTCGATGTCTATCAACTGGAATGTATTGAGTTATCACACCCATCTTTTCTAAATACTTATCGCGTTGTTCGAAATGATGATCGTGGTGTCTATGTCCAGCATAAGGTGGGAGCTGGTCAGGTCTATTATGAATTTCTGCCAGTTTCAATTCAAAGATCCGGAATGCTGGGTGATCTGGACCAGACACTTACCGTTTCAATTTCTGGTTTAGGTGATGTATTACCTGATGAGTTTGAACGGGTAATTGAGGGGCAATATTCTAATGTTAAGCCGACCGTAAATTACCGCGTTTATAGTTCAGATAACTTGAATACACCAATGTTTTATTTACTTGGCCTCCAGCTTGCCAGTGTTGCCATGAATCATAAAGCAGTGACATTTAAAGCAGAATCACCACGGCTAAACACAAATAAAACAGGGGATATTTTCTCTCTTGATCGTTTTAGTGGACTCAAGGGGGCAGTATGAAAAGTCACGACCATTTGCTTGATAAGCAATACGACGAAGAGCATTACAACTGTGTCCATTTTGTCCATGAAGCAGCAATGGATCTCTATGGAGTAGATCGAGGTGAGGCACTTGAATTGTTTATGCAACCAAAAGGGAAAATTACCTTCCTAACATCACGTTTAAAACTCTTAAATCCGCTCCCTATGCCTAAGGAGGGATGCATTGTCGCCTTCCATCCAAGACAAAGAAACAAGCCCCCGCATGTGGGGCTTTTTCGTGAACAAAAGATTCTTCATCTAATGGAAAGCGGAGTCACTTATTTACCTGAAGAGGTCGTCATGGGAATGGGGTTTAGTCGAGTCAGTTATTATGATTAAAGTTATTTATAAGCAAGATGCATTGTCTGAAGAAAAGACAATTGAATATGCTCACACAATAGGGCAATGGCTAACTTCCAAATACGAATCTATGCCTGAACATGTCCGTATTTTTCACACCGCAAGCAATATGGATCATGCTGAAATCTCTTTTGCTAACGAAGTCACACCCAAGAATGCATTTGACTTAAAGCAGCTTGATTTTTTACCTGGTACTTTCATTGTTATTGAGAACCCGAAATGGGTTGCTGCTATCGTTTCAATTGTAATTAGTATTGCGATCGCGTTTTTAATGCCTACGCCATCGATGGCGCAGACTACTCAGAATATTAATCAATCTTCATCTGCAAATAATGAACTTTCTAATCGTGAAAACAAGATCCGGGTGAATGGGCGCATTGCAGATATTTATGGAGCAGCTTGGGATACGCCTGATTCAATAGCCGTGCCTTACAAGGTTTATGAAAACAATATTGAAGTTGAGCATATGGTCGGGTGCATAGGCCGAGGTCAATATCATATTAAAGGCGCATACGACGGTGAAACCAATATCGTTGATATTGCTGGGGCATCGGTAGAGGTCTTTCGACCAGGTGTAGATATCGTTTCAGGAGAACCTTACTTTTCGATTGGTACTGAAATTACTACGCTGCCTTTAACAGTACAGCATCAAACTTCTGTTAACGGTCAAGTCTTACGGCCAGCTGATACACAGACTTTAGAAGGGACCAATTACCTTCTTTTTGCATATCCAAACGAGATCCTTCGGGCAGCTGCTAATAATACCGATTTAACGACTAAATTTGTCAGCAATGATCGCATTGAAATCACTAATGCTTCATTTACTTATAACGGGCAAACATACGATTTAAACGGTATTTACAGTGTCCTATCCGTTGCCGATGACCGCATGACATTATCAAATCCTGCTGCGGTTAATCCAAACTGGTTAAAGCTAAAAGAACTTACTAATCAGCAAACAGCAGCGGCCTCTCCAAAGCTTGTATCCATCGGTGAGAAATGGATTGGTCCATTTATATTGGACAATATTGAACGTAGTCGAGTACTTTGCAATTTTGTTGCTACAAATGGGCTTTATACCGTTTCTTCAGGGGGCAATCAGGCAGCTGTAAACGTCACGATTGAGGTTGAAGTTACTCCAGTGAATGAATCGGGTGCTGCAATTGGTAACCCAATGCTAAAGCAGATCATTCTCAAGGGTTCAGCTAAGTCACGACAAACGGTTGGGACAACGCTGGATATGGTCACATTTCAGGGCAGATGCAGTGTACGTGCTCGCCGTTTAACTCCAACACCAGCAGTCACAACTGTTGTTGATGACGTGAAGTGGCAAGCACTATACGGTGCATATCCATTGCAAAGCACAACGTATGAGCATGAAACCGTTTTCCGTGCACGCACATATGCAACGACTGGAGCATTGTCAGTAAAATCCCGCAAGATCAATTTCGATCTTCAGCGCATGTTGCCGACTTATAAAAATGGCTCAATGACAACTGAGTTATTTCCAACGTCAAGTTTTGCTGATGCACTGGTCTCAATGGCGCTTGATGACAAGATAGGCCGCCGAACAATCGACGAAATTGATATTGAAAACATCTATCGTACGTATAACGATATTGTTGATTATTTTGGCACACCTTTGGCGGCCGAGTTCTGTACGACTATTGATGATACTAATCTTTCATTTGAAGAGCTTGTGACGAACCTATGTGATGCCGTCTTTTGTACCGCATACAGGCAAAACAATAAGCTTAAAATCTACTTTGAGCGTCCAACAGATAACTCGGTGTTGCTGTTTAACTTCAGGAATATTATTCCAGATAGTTATAAGCATGACCTGACTTTCGGTGTAATAGATGATTATGATGGGTTGATCTATGAATACACGGATCCGACCGATGATAGCCGTATCAATATTTATTTGCCAGATAAGGGAGCCAAAAACCCCAAAGAAGTGAAATCTGTAGGTGTACGTAACAAGTGGCAAGCTCATTTTAATGCTTACCGGCTTTGGAACAAACTTCGCTTTCAGAGTAAATCCATCACCTTTGATGCAGCACCTGAATCTGAGTTACTGGTTTTACGTGACCGTATTGCTGTAGCGGATTATCGAAATGGTATTCATCAAAGTGGTGACGTGGTACAGCAAGAGGGCTTAATTCTTACATTGAGTCATGATGTTGATTTCATAGCTGGCAAGAGTTATGTGATTTATCTGCAAATGGGAGATGGTACCGTTGACCTTATTCCTGTTACTGTTGGATCTGCCAAGAACAAAGTAGTTTTAGGACGTTTACCAAACAGCGCCCTTAAATTGAGTGCAGATGATTTTATTAATACGATCTATACGGTTGTTAATGATGATACTAAGGACTCACTACCTTATCTTGTTGTAAAGAAAGATCCGGTTGATAAGTTCTCAAATACAATTACTGCAGTCAATTACGATGTGCGGTATTACCTCAACGATAAAGACTTTATTGACCTGCCAGTTGATGATTCACCAATTTACATTCGATATGACCAGTTAGATATTAATCTTGCACGTCTATATCAGATGCAAAGAGGCGACTTGCCAACTACAGGCGAAATTAGCTTCGTTGTTGAGGCGGGTGCTTTGGTATCCAGTTCGAGTTCACTTAGAACGGAAACCAGAATGGTTTATAAGCATACAAATAACTCAGAAACTAAAGAGTTTATTGTTCCTGCTGCTCCTGAATTACCAGCGATCGATACAGGAGAATTTCCTTCAGGTCTTATCGTAAATCTTACAATCAAAGGAGCAGTTGTCGGGCGTGGTGGTGATGGTGGATTGCCACATTTGGCATTTGGAGCATGGACTAGTGATCCAAATTATAACTTTACCAGAATGCGCCGTGATGGGTTCCAAGGAGCGCCAGGTTTAATGAACCGGCATACCAAATTAAACCTGATCATTGATGGTGGAATACTGGCGCGTGGAGGTTCAGGTGGTGGTGCAACTCCTAGTGGCATCTACACTGAACTTGGCTATGGAGTGCAAGGTGTTCCCGGTGGAGCTGGGGCACCGTTTGGTCGAGTTATGACAGGACAGCCAATCTACAATGATACTCAGGACTGGCGTTGGTACCTAGAAGGGGGTTATTTATTGGTTGTTAAAGTTACAGATGCTGAAGCTGAGATTCCAGGTAAAGGATACCGTACTCAGAATGATCGTTATGGATCTCCATTGTCGGGTGATGGTGGTGGATGGGGTCAGCGCGGTACCAAGTCCACCAATGATGGGACATGGAACTGGAATTATCATGGCACTACTGAAGGTCAGCCAGGAGCGGGCGGTACTGCAATTGTAGGAGTTGCACCACTTACAACTAAATTGATTAATGGAGGGAAAATCTTACAAACCCTTTAATACTTTGAAAAAACTTAGAGCACCCAATTAGGGTGCTTTTTTCTGTCGCACCTATGATGGATTGGACAACGAACAACTACCGCTTCTGAGCGGTTTTTTATTACCTAAATTTTATGGAGAAATAAATGGAACCAGTTTCCACTAGCGGTTTAACAGCAATTTTAAAATTTTATGGTGCGGCAATTATGGTGACTTTAGCGGTCGCATTAGTTGCAGCAGTTGTATTAATGACACGTATGCCAAGGTCGCCGCAAGAGTGGGCTGTAGGCTTAATTTGTACAGTTGTATCAAGTTTGGCCGGTGGCTCATTCATTATTGTGAAGTGGGGGCTTCATGAATGGGTTACTGATGTATGGGGGATGATAGCACTTGGTGGCTTCTTCTTTATTTGTGGTATTCCTGGTTGGGCTTTAGTTCGCTGGATCTTTAACTTTATTGATAAACAAGAAGGTAAAACAATTGTTGAAGTAATCAAAGAAGTTAAAAAAGCCAAAGATGATATTCAAAATAGTTAACCGCCTTCGGGCGGTTCTATTTTATAAAAGAGTAGTTTTGGCGGTTTAATTTAATTATTTTTAAGTGATTGAAAGTATTGTGTTATTTTTTAGTAGTAGTTAAAATCTTCATCACTTTTAATAATATTAATTTTATTAAAATTTCATATAAGTATTTGATTAATATAAGGGTATTTTAAATGTTGAGATGGCCTATCTTTCTTGTTATTCCTATCATGCTTCCAGGTTCTTTATATCCTCTGTTGATTGAGTTAGCTAAAGCATTTAATGATATATCTCAAAGAGTTGTTGCCCTTATAGTTATGTATATTGTAGCGGCTTTTATTACTGCGACAGTAACTTATGAAAATAATCCATATGATAATAAATTGAAACCTGTCATCGTAGTATTATCAATTGGAGCATTATTATTTTTTATTTCTTCAAAAACTTTAATCGCGATTATTTATCTGATTGCAAGTATATTTATAGTTGTAAAGTGGCATAAGAAATTTAAGGATAAGCCTCTGCCTAATTGAATATCAATTTAACTAGTTAAGAATATTTAAACCTAACCCGCATATGCGGGTTTTTTTATGTCTAAAGGAAAGTGAAATGAACATTGAACAATATCTTAATGAACTGATTCAACGTGAAGGCGGTTACGTGAATAATCCCGCAGATCAAGGAGGGGCAACAAAGTACGGTATTACCCAAGCAGTAGCACGAACAAATGGTTTTAAGGGCAACATGAAAGACTTGCCACTTGATGTGGCCAAAGCTATTTATAAGAAGCAGTACTGGACAACTCCGCGACTTGATCAGGTGAATGCGATTAGCTCGGCGGTTGCTGAAGAGTTATTAGATACGGGTGTGAACTGTGGTACTGGCTTTGCAAAGCCACTGTTACAACGGGCTTTGAACTTGCTTAACAACCAAGGCAGAGCAGGTTGGCCAGATCTTGCGGTCGACGGAATTTATGGACCAGCTACGTTAAATGCTCTCAAATTTTATCTATCAAAAAGAGGTAAAGAAGGCGAGAAGGTATTAGTTCGAGTTCTTAATATCATGCAAGGCCAACGTTACATTGAAATCTGTGAACGAAATCCTACCCAAGAGCAATTCTTTTATGGCTGGATAGCTAATCGAGTTGTTATATGAAAGTATTTCATTACAAAGTTTCTAAGTTTGCTTCAATTATCATATTGCTGTGCATTCTTTTTTCAGGATGCACAGCTCATACGATAAACAGTTATGTAAATGTCCCAATCTGTGTAAGAGCTCTCTAAGGAGGGCTATGATCCAAGTAGTTTGAAGAAAATATAATTTTATTATGAATTTCTTTATTCATATCGTGTAATACAAGGTTGTCCTTTGATTTTTACCCCAGCTGCCCATAATAAACATTCAAAGTTTCCTTGATTGTCTAAATATTTCTCTGCTCCATGACCAAATTGAGAATAATTAATTCGTTGAATCATCTTTGTATCAGAAGTATTTAAGGATTTTTCAACCTGCTCATATACTTCATCCTTACTACCTAGTGTAGTGTCTCCAATTTTATGGCTTTTATTCCAAAATACCCCTTTTTTTAATGTCATATCCTTAGAATTAAAACCAATAAAGATTTTAGTATCTCTTGGTAGATTACGCTTTAAGCTGTCATTTAAATTATGTCCTACAGGACCAATAGCTGGAGCTAGAGAAATTATGCGAATCTTATTAAATCTATTTGTCATAGCCTCTTCTGGAATTATTTTATATTTAGGCATATCTCTTGCTATTTCTGGCTTGTAAACAGGATCTAATAAGGAGCTAAATGCTACAGCAGCGCCGCGGCTATGCGTTATAAAATATAGTTCATTTGTTGATTTTAATCTATTCAGTATCCTTCTCAATCCTATCTGTCCGGCATAATTTGAATATGTAAGTGAATCGCCCCAATAAAAGTAAGGAATATCTAAGGTTGTCTTTCCGTTGTATAAACCATCCCAATAAAATTCAACATAGTGATTTTTTACACCCGTAAGGCTATCAATTCTTTCCTCAGCCTTTTCATAGAATGCTTTAGCTTCTGAAAAATCATTGTTAAAACCATGTATTAAAAAAAATGTCTTACTTTGAGGGTTTAATAATCTTGCTTTATTATTTTTTATTTCTATCTCATTGGAAGCTTTTAAAGCTATTAAATTAATATCTTTCTTAATATTTTCCTCTAGTGTGTATCCTATATTAAATCCATTAAAGAAAGGTTTTTTGGGAATATAGTTTGGAGATTCAGGATATATATTGCCATTTTGATCAACTACGATTCTAGTCACAAAACTACTGGTTTTAGCTGATATTACTGAATAATTATTTGGTGGGATGGCGTGAAATCCCGCACAACCAGATAAAGTACAGATTAAGCAGAAGATAGTCAAAAGTTTCATATCTATGTCCTTATTATCAAACTATTAGTTCTTACAAAAAATTCTATTTATCAGCTAAAAAATGCTCACTAGCTAATATGATAATGAGCACTTTATATTTCGTACAGAGCTAACATTTTATTCAGGTGATTAAATTTTGCTGTGTGTAGTCTAATGCACTGATTTTATTTGTTAATTTGTGAAATATTGTGATGATACTCCTTCTGAGTTTGTATTACCTGCGATACTTTCACAAAAGTTTTGGAATTGTCTTCTATCAAATTGATGTGTGGAGTTTGGAGGTACAACTATAACTATTGAACGTTTTGTTCCAGCTGTCTGAGCATCAGAAGCAATACATGTTCTCGTAATAGTTGCTGCAACACTACGATCGCAAAAGTTTTTATATTCCCACATATTAGTTGAACCAACTTGAGTTTGACGCACACAATTGCCTGCTGAAGATTGTTGTGGAGGCGATGAGCCGCATGTTTTCTTCATTTGACATGATGAACACAAACCACTTGGGCCAACTGGAGTGCCATCTGGACAACAGGGTACAAACATTGCACAAGCAGCTATTGCTGCTGTTGAAAAGCTAAAGAAAAAATTGATTAATATAAATGATGCTAATTTAAACATTTTAGATACTCCTTGAATATCTATTTAAATTCAACCACATCACTAATTTGAACTGCCAACATGTTACTTTGAATCAATAACTTATAGGCTTTATATTAGACAATTATGTGTGGTTGGCTCACATTTTTGTGTTCATAAGTCGAGTACTAATTAGTCTTGATTCCCTTTTTTAAGTATTGATTTGTAATTCAAGTTCTACATTTTTTAAAGCATTTTAATAGATGGGATTAATCTGTTAGTTTGAGATTATAGACCACCATTTACAACCAACAATTAATCTTGTTAATTTATATAATTGCAATATTTGGATTGAATTTGTTATTGATTCTCCTTTTATTATTTTATTTAAACATTATACTCTACTTTTTTTTAATGTGTATTTATTTTCGCAAAACAAAAAGCAAATAAATTGTTAATTGCTAATGAGTAATAATTCATCCCATTTAAATGGGTTTCTACTCAATTTATCTCTACTCATTGACCAATTTCTATTTGGTATAAAGCAGGGACCCACCCCAATCTTTTTCTTTCCAAATTTACTATGAATACCATCCATAGCCTGCATTAAACATTCCTTTTTCTCTATGTGCTCGAAATCAGTTAGTAAGTCGTATGTATGTCCGCTTTTCGGCTCTAGACCTGTCAGTACAACACCGCATTTCTTATATTTAATCCCTTCCTTGTAAATCTCAGCCACCAACCTTGTAGCTGCTCTTGCAAAATCAATAGCGCAGTCAGTCGGTTCTGAAAAAGAGCCTGTAATAGATTTATTGTAAAAGGGCACATTCTGATCGAAGGGATTCGACTGTACAAAAGCAATCATACATCCGCATAAAAGCTCTTCATCACGTAGCCTCTTACATGCATCTTGCGCATACATTGAGATAGCTTCTTTTAGATCTGTTAATTCAGTTACGCGACCACCGAATGACCTTGAAGCGACAATTTGCTTTTTTGAGGGTGGGGTGTGCTCGATCTCAATGCATGAGATACCTTGCAATTCATAGATCGTGCGCGCCATGACAATCGAAAATTGCCTTTGCATCTCTCGAGGTTCTGCACAAGCTAAATCAAGCACTGTGTAAATTCCCATGTTTTGCAACTTTTTTGAGTGCTTACGGCCGACTCCCCAAACTTCAGATACTTCAATTAATGAGAAATAATATTCTTTGTTGCACGGATCCATTGATACTAGATCGCACACACTGTTAAAACCGGGATTCTTTTTAGCAATATGATTTGCAATCTTTGATTCTGTTTTACTTCTGCCGATTCCGACACAGACTGGTAGGCCAAGCCATTTCCATATTTGCTGTCGCATTTGCTGACCAACCTTTTCTAAGTCAAAGTTCTTTTCATAAGCTGAGAAATCAACAAAGCACTCATCAATAGAATAAGGTTCAACTTCTTCTTCAGTAACGTATGAACCAAGAATCTTATGAAAACGTCTCGACATTTCTGCGTACATTGCATAGTTGCTTGAAAGTACGATTACGTTATGTTGCTGAACAATATCTTTGATCTGGAATAGGGGAACTCCCATTTTAACGCCTAACGCTTTTGATTCATTGCTGCGAGCAACAGCGCAACCATCATTATTAGATAGAACTATGACAGGTTTATCATTTAAACTTGGATCAAATACTCTCTCACATGAGACATACATATTATTTACGTCTATGAGAAAAAAGACTTTATTCTCATGTTTCATGATCTTTTTCTTGTCATTTTAATGATATGAGTGACAACGCCCCAGATAATTAGTTCCTGACCATCTGCCAGATAAATATTTTTATACTCAGGGTTTTCTGCTTTAAGCCATTGGCCTTTTTCATCGATCATTAGGCGCTTAACTGTAAAATCATTATCGATTAGTGCCACGACAATATCGCCGTGTTTTGCATCGAGACTGCGATCGACAATTAGTTCGTCATCAATATCAATCCCAGCATTAAGCATCGAGAGCGAAGCAACTTTGACAATGAAAGTTGCAGTTTCATTTTTTATTAAGTGCTCATTCATATCGAGAGCTTTGTCAATATAATCTTGGGCAGGGGATGGAAAGCCTGCGTTGATCTTCTCTAAAGCATAAGGCACAAGCATGTGAGTTGAAGGGATAACCTGCTTGATAGATAAGGCTTCACATAAAACTATATCTTGTGTGAGGTACGGTTTTATGTGGATGATGGATGGTGCAATTTCGCTCATAGAATATCCCCTAACTTGAATTTGTAACATATTCAAGATGATATGCTAGAGCTTAGTTAAATTTCAAATTTAAAAACTTGTGGATAAACAAGTAGAAGTCACAAACTGACGTGCTTAATCATACCGTTGGTCAGAAAGTGAACATATGGAATTGAAAAATATTTCGCTTTTGTATCACTAAAAAAATTATTTTAAAAAATACTATTGTTAATATGCGGTATATAATACATTTTTTATTAATGATTTTTTCTTTAAAATTTTTTGAAAGTTTAACTATTGTAACACTAAATACTAATAAAATAATTAATAAATAATATCGTTTTTATTTTTAACATATTGTTTTTATTGCACTTTATTTTATATAAAATAGAATTTTATAATAACAATTATAATCTATTATATTTTGTTATTGATAATAATTATTATAATGTTAGACAGGTTAGTCTTTTGTTTGTAGACCGATAATGTTTAAAAAAAAGGGTTATTATTTTGAAATATCTAGTTACAAACAGGTGGTTTTAATATTATATAAAATTTGGCTAGTATTGATTTGGTTATTTTAACTCTTACAATGGATTTATTTTTTTATGAGAATTTTTTCATATTTATTAATCATAACAG
>NZ_JEXG01000037.1:0-39758 GCF_000581275.1 Acinetobacter sp. 809848 | reverse complement strand
CTTTCCATCATCTTTCGATATCCAGTAAGTAATTTGGCTATTTACTTCTTGTCCGCTAATCTTTAAATCAAAAGCTTTATCTTGCGTAATTTGATCAGTTGCTGAAATGCCCGTATCAGTCAAAGCAGCTAAAGTCAGTTCACCTGCTTGCGGCGCTGTTGTATCCACAACGACTTTTTGCACACTGGTTTCAGATATGTTGCCTGCAACGTCGGTTACTACAGCTTTGTAAAGATAACTTCCATCCACTAAATCTTTTTGAGCGACCGTTGTCTCTTGCCAAGTTTTTCCTTCATCGGTAGAGACCAAATATGTTACTCGGCTTCCACTTTCCTGTCCTTCAAGCTTTAAATTAAAGTTTTTATCTTGAGTAATCTGGTCGGTTGTCGCCCCCCCAGAATCTAAAAAATTATTGAAATTCAAAGTACCTGGCTCAGGAGGCGTCGTATCTTTAGAATCGTTCCGAGACAATAAAGCAATTGTTCCTGCTCCTGCTAAAGCGCTGACTACCCACGACCAGAGGGGTACAGAAGATGAACTATCAATAAGCTTTGGCGTATCTTTTAATTCTAAATAATTAACAGTGGTCTGTCCGCTAGCATCTTCTCCCAGATTAGCAGTCCAATAACTCTGCCCTTCATTTAAAAGAATTTGCGGGTTTTCGTTAATAAAATAGTTTTCTAAAACAATTTCAGTTCCATCTTTTAGATGAACAATTGCACTGTTTCCTTCTCTTGTTATTGAAGAAATTTTTTCTGGATTTATATCGATTTTTGCGACTTCTTTAGGATTTACTACAATATTTTTTGTCTGGCCTACATTAATATCAACTGTATTATTTTTTGAAGCATTATTTGCCATTAATGATACTTGTACCATTTTTCCACCATGAAATTTTAAATATTATTAAGTTATTCTAAAATATTAAGATAAATAGATACTCATTTAATCAAATATTATTAACTATCATAAAATACTAAACCCTTATTGTAGCTACTTTAAATCGCGGCTTTTTATATAGTTAAAAATTTTTATGTATCCATTAATATTATTTTTAAAATGATAAAACATTTAGAATGTTTTCCTATTCCCCATATATAGAATTTAAAGCTTAGGCATTGTAATGGATAAAATTTTATCAATCTACTCTTAAGTTAAATGTCTTATAGAATTTTTATAAATTAAATTAATTGAAAAATCTTTAAATCGTAATTAAACCAATAATGATTAATTTTTCCTTCATTTGAAATGACATTAAAACTATTTGGAACATGATAATGCAAACGGCTAGAAGTTGCTGTTCCTGCATGAATATCATAAATAGGATGATCTATCTTTAACTGATAAATTTGCGTTAAATCATATACAGCAGTTTTATGTAAATGCCCGTGTAACATTCCAAATAGTCCCGTGGTACTCCATTTTTCGAGTGCCATTTTTCCTAATACAGGACAATCTTTAATACCATGCTCATCATCAGGTGGAGTATAAAAAGGTTGATGGAAAACAACTAATTTGATTTTATCCGCTGGCGCTTGCTGTAATCGCTCATATGTAGTTTGAATTTGCTCAATCGAAATATGTCCACGAGTATGATAACGACGGCGAATACTATTCACCCCAACAATATAAAAATGTTCAGTTTCTATAGTTGGTTCAAGCTGGCCAAAAAAATATTGGTAGCGAGTAAATGGTGAGAAAAAACGGTTCCAGATATGGTACAACGGAATATCGTGATTACCAGGCACAACAAGATAAGGAATATTAAGGCTATCTAAAAACTGACGGCATTTATAAAACTGTTGATATCGGGCACGTTGAGTAATATCACCACTCACCACAATGACTTCAGGTCTATGTTGAGTGCAAAAAAGTCGGATTGCATCTAAACATACCTCAACTTCTGTTCCAAAATGCAGATCAGACAGATGTAACAACATTTGGCACCATAATATTTAAAGCATTCTTTTCCACAGAGAAATTTAAAGGCGCTTTCATCTCTAATATTTCACCATCTAAAGCCACTGTAAGTTTTGATCTTTTTGCACAATCTACCACCACATGATCTGCACAAAAACTATAAACATCTTGTGTCTCTTCTACTTTGCCTTGAATCCACTGCCACAACATGTTTAATAAACTAAGCCTATCACTTTTCGTAATCACCACTCCAGCGACCCGACCTTGTGCTGCACATTCGGCAATTCTTAATTTCATATCACACAACTGCAACTGGTTATTACCAAAGAAAATTAGAGGTGTTTTGACTGGATATTTCTTCCCATCTACTGTGATGGAAAGTTTCATGGATTTATTTTCTCTTAATAAAACATCCAAAGCTGATGTATAGGCATGCAAAGGTAAACGCCCTAAGTATTTATTATAAAGCTCACGTTTTTTTATAAATAATGGATAAAGTCCTAGACTTGCATTATTTAAATAAACATGGTCATTAATTGTCGCAATATGTACAGAACGAGTTGTACCTGTAGCGATAACTTCAGCAGCTTCTAACAAATCTAAGGGTATATCTAAAACTTTAGCGACATAATTAAAGGTTCCCAAAGGTAAAATTCCCATAGGAATATGAGTATGTCTAAGCTTTGACGCTACTGCATTTAAGGTTCCATCCCCACCCGCTGCAACAACAACACCTAAATTTGCATTTTGGCTATGCCGATGAATCACTTGACTCATTAAATTATCAAAGGAAACATCTTCTGCTAATTCAAAAACTTGTATTTCAAAACCAAATTCGGTGAACACAGTCATTAACTGTTCATACATATCTTCATGTTTTGATGCATGAAAACCCGACTTTTGGTTATAAATGATAGAGAGAGGTTTTAAAGTCCGCATTTTTATTATCTTAGAGGGATTCATCCTGAATATTGTATATAAAAACGCCTAATAAAAGTCCCTTTATGTAAATTTTGAATGAAGATCATTTGTTTAATCAATAATAATTCTCAAGAAAAAAACAAGAATCAAGACATTGATTTTTAAGGAAATAAATAATATAAATAACACACATACAACATAAAAATATTAAGAATAAGATATTGCAAAAAACTACAAGTTAATGATTTAAATGAGAAAAATATATAAAAGTAAAATATCTATTTCTTAGTCTTTAGTCTTATTTTTTTTATGATTTTGTGCTTTAATACAGCCACTTTTTTATTTGATCTTTCATTGTACCTCTCAATGAATGACTTGTACGTTGTACATATTTTGAATAGGCCTCACCATGACCACAGTGAACGCACCAGAATTCGTTCGTCATCCTAAGCTTATCGCATGGGTTGAAGAAATTGCAAACTTAACCAAACCAGCAAAAATCGAATGGTGTGACGGAAGCGAAGAAGAGTATCAACGTCTAATCGACTTGATGATCGCTAACGGCACCATGCAGAAATTAAACCAAGAAAAACATCCTGGTTCTTATCTTGCAAATTCTGACCCATCTGACGTTGCACGTGTTGAAGACCGTACTTACATCTGCTCTCAAAATAAAGAAGATGCTGGTGCGACAAACAACTGGGAAAACCCAGCTGTTATGCGTGAAAAATTAAATGGTTTATTTGAAGGCTCAATGGAAGGCCGTACCATGTACGTTGTTCCTTTCTCAATGGGTCCTTTAGGTAGCCATATTGCTCATATCGGTATTGAGTTAACTGACTCTCCTTACGTTGCTGTTAGCATGCGTAAAATGGCACGTATGGGTAAAGCCGTTTATGATGTATTAGGTACAGACGGCGAGTTTGTTCCTTGTGTACATACAGTAGGTGCTCCACTTGCTGAAGGTCAACAAGATGTTGCTTGGCCATGTAACCCTGAAAAATATATCGTTCATTACCCAGAAACTCGTGAAATCTGGTCTTTCGGTTCTGGTTACGGCGGTAACGCATTACTTGGCAAAAAATGTTTAGCTCTTCGTATCGCTTCTGTCATGGGACGCGAACAAGGTTGGTTAGCTGAACACATGCTTATTCTTGGTGTAACTAACCCTCAAGGTGAAAAACACTACATCGCTGCAGCATTCCCGTCTGCATGTGGTAAAACAAACTTTGCAATGTTAATTCCACCAGCAGGTTATGAAGGTTGGAAAATCGAAACTGTAGGTGACGATATTGCTTGGATCAAACCAGGTGAAGATGGTCGTTTATATGCGATTAACCCTGAAGCTGGTTTCTTCGGTGTAGCTCCTGGTACAAACACCAAGACTAACCCGAACTGTATGGCAACTCTTCATAAAGATGTTATCTATACAAACGTAGCGGTAACTGAAGATGGTCAAGTATGGTGGGAAGGTCTTTCTAAAGAAGTTCCAACAAACTTAACTAACTGGAAAGGTCAGCCTCACGTAAATGGTGAAAAAGCAGCACATCCAAATGCTCGCTTCACTGTTGCAGCTGGTCAATGCCCTTCTATCGATGCTGACTGGGAAAATCCAGCAGGCGTTCCAATTTCTGCATTTATTTTCGGCGGTCGCCGTGCAGATACAGTTCCTTTAGTTTCTGAAGCTTTCGACTGGGTTGACGGTGTATATAAAGCGGCAACTATGGGTTCTGAAACTACTGCTGCTGCTGTTGGTCAACAAGGTATCGTTCGTCGTGACCCATTCGCGATGCTTCCATTTGCTGGCTATAACATGGCTGACTACTTTGATCACTGGTTAAGCCTTGGTCAACAAGTAAGTACAAAAGCTGAAGCAGCTGGTAATAAATTACCAAAAATCTTTAATGTAAACTGGTTCCGTCGTGATGCTGAAGGCAACTTCGTATGGCCTGGTTTCGGTCAAAACATGCGTGTTCTTGAGTGGATCATTGATCGTTGTGAAGGTCGTGCAAACGCTGTTGAAACACCAATTGGTCTTGTTCCAACATATGACGACTTGAACTGGGAAGGTACTGAATTCTCTAAAGAAGAATTTGACCTAATCACAGCTCAAGATAAAGATCAGTGGATTACTGAAATTGAAAGCCACACTGATTTATTTAATAAACTCGGTGATCGCTTACCAAAAGCATTAAAAGAACGTCAAGCAGCTTTACTTGAAGCTGTAAAAACTGGCTTCTAATTGCTATATATAAAAAAGGTCGCCATGTGCGACCTTTTTTATTATGCGGCATCATCTTTTTGTCGACGCTCAGATAAATAAGCTTCTAATATTTTTACTTGTTTTTCATCAAATGCCAGACCTAGTTTTGTTCTACGCCACAATATATCCTCCGCAGTAGTTGCCCATTCATATTCACATAAGTATTTGACTTCGCATTCAAATAAATCATGTCCAAAATTCTGGCCTAATTGCTCTATTGCATTTCTCTCTCGAACCATATTCCAGACTCTTCTGCCGTATGCATGCGCCCAACGGTTGGTAAGTGACTCAGAAACTCCACTTACACGTGAATGAATCTGATGCGTTAAATCATCTAGTGTTGTCCAGTTTTCAGCGCCAGGTAATGGCTCATCTGCAGTCCACTCCTCTGCCATATCATTAAAAAATGCAGACAGATGATCTAAAGCAGCTTCGGCTAATTTTCGGTAAGTTGTGATCTTGCCACCAAACACAGATAACAAAGGTGCTTTTTTATGTTCAGCCTGTAATGCCAAGGTATAGTCACGTGTAATCACTGAAGGATTATCAGACTCATCATCACATAAAGCACGTACACCCGAGTATTGACTTACAATATCAGCTCGAGTTAACTGCTTTTTAAAATGTGAATTGGCCACTGTTAAGAGGTAATCAATTTCTACCTCTGTGATCTCTACCTTTTGTGGATCACCTATATATTCCTGATCTGTCGTACCAATCAGTGTATATTTTTCTAAATAAGGAATGGCAAACACGATGCGTCGATCTTCGTTTTGCATAATGAAGGCTTTATGGCAGTCATATAATTTTGGTACAACAATATGACTTCCTTGGATCAGCCGAATTCGATAGGGTGATTTTAGCTTCAGATTTTCACTAATAATTTCTTCAACCCAAGGACCTGCCGCATTCACTAAAGCTCGTGCACGTACCTGATAAAACTCTGCTCCGCTTTGTAACTCCAGATGCCACAACTCTTGTTCCCTATAAGCTTTAATACAACGCGTACGTGTTACGACTTTGGCACCTTTCTCTTTGGCCTGTAATGCATTTAACACTACAAGACGTGCATCATCTACAGTACAGTCAGAATATTCAAAGCCACGTGTGATGGCTGGTTTTAAAGGACTATCTTCTTTGAAGTAAATAAGATTTGATCCTAATAGTTTTTCTCGTTTTCCCAAATGATCATAAAAAAACAAGCCCGCCCGAATTAACCACGCAGGACGTAAATGTGGTCGATGAGGCATAATAAAGCGCATGGGTTTAATAATATGTGGAGCTTTAGCCAACAACACTTCACGCTCTGCTAAAGCCTCTCTAACCAGTCGAAATTCTTTATGCTCTAAATAACGCAGACCACCATGAATTAATTTGCTGCTAGCAGATGAAGTGTGACTAGCTAAATCATCTTTTTCACATAAAAATACCGATAGTCCACGGCCTGCAGCATCATTAGCGATACCAACACCATTAATACCGCCACCGATCACGGCAATGTCATATATTTTTGAATAATCATTAGGCTGTATTTTCATTTCTCATTTTCTTTTTATTGTTGATCTTATAAAAATTAAAACACCAAATTGAAGAAACAACAATCAAAAAAGTAGAATAATCAATTTTAAATAACCAAGTATTTAACCGTTAATTAATTACCCTACTATTGAATTCAACCAGTTAAAGAACGAATTAATCCTCAGCCCAACTTTGACTACGCTTAACTGCCTTGAGCCACCCTTTATAAATAATTTCTGATTGTTCATAAGACATTTTTGGCTCAAATACCTTTTCTATGGCAGATTTATTTCTTAACTCATGTAGATCTTGCCAGAAACCCGTCGCCAGTCCAGCAAGAAAAGCTGCCCCCAAAGCTGTGGTTTCTTTCATTATTGGACGTTCTACTGGTGTCGCTAAAATATCGGCTTGAAATTGCATCAAGAAATTATTTTCTGTTACTCCGCCATCGACTCTAAGTGTACGAAGCTCTTCTTCTGCATCTTGCTGCATTGCATCTAAAACATCTCGGGTTTGAAAAGCAATAGACTCTAAAGTTGCACGAATAATATGTTCAATACTAGCCCCACGAGTAAGTCCAAAAATAGCTCCACGCGCTGTTGGGTCCCAATATGGTGCGCCTAACCCTGTAAAAGCAGGTACAACATATACACCGTTACTGTCTTTCACACGTGTTGCATAAAGCTCAGAGTCTTTAGCATTCTTAATGACTTTTAATTCATCGCGTAACCACTGAACGCAAGAACCACCATTAAATACGGCACCCTCTAATGCATAGTTCACCTCACCACTCGCACCACATGCAATAGTAGTTAGTAATCCATGTTCTGAACGAACAATCTTCTTACCTGTGTTCATTAATAGAAAACAGCCAGTGCCGTAGGTATTTTTTGCCTGACCAGACTCAACACACATTTGACCAAACAGTGCGGCTTGTTGATCACCTGCGATTCCTGCGATTGGAATACCTACTTCTTGCCCACTAATAGTATGTGTATATCCATAAACCTCAGATGAGCTATGTACTTCGGGTAACATTTCTCGAGGAATCTCTAAAACTTGTAAAAGTTTTTCATCCCATTCTAGCTTTTCGATATCAAACAGCATGGTTCGTGATGCGTTGGTAAAATCAGTCACATGAACAGCACCATTGGTTAGTTTCCAGATTAACCAAGTGTCCACCGTACCGAACAACAACTCTCCTCGCTCAGCACGCTCACGGCTTCCTTCAACATGGTCTAAAATCCATTTAATTTTTGTAGCCGAAAAATACGGATCAATCACCAAACCCGTTGTTTTACGAATGTATTCTTGCCATCCTGCTTTATGCAATTGATTGCATATCTCAGTCGTTTGTCGACTTTGCCAAACAATCGCATTGTAAATCGGCTTGCCCGTTTTTTTATCCCAAACAACTGTGGTTTCCCGCTGATTGGTAATCCCAATTGCTGCAACTTGTTCACTCTTAATACCTGCTTGAGCTAATGCTTCTACCCAAACAGCACTTTGCGTAGCCCAAATTTCCATAGGGTCATGCTCAACCCAGCCAGGCTGAGGATAAATCTGAGTAAATTCTTTTTGAGCAATACTTACAACGTTAGCATCATGGTCTAAAACAATTGCTCTTGAGCTTGTTGTTCCCTGATCAAAAGCAACAATATATTTTTTCGGGCAATTTGACATCTGAATGTCCCTTTCATTATTCACACACATCTAGTCCACAATGCCAAGACATCATGCCTAACTATATTTACTTAAAATTTTCTTTGGAATATATCATTATTTTTAAGGGGTATAGGTTTTCTTCGCCCAAACTCTACTCATTCTTTATCAATTTTTACTACTTGGAAAAAAATAATATGCCAAAGATCCCAACAATATTATAAACGTGAGCTGATCGGCTAATTTGAAATCACATAAATATTCAACTTATTCCTTTGCTTAAATAATAAACATTGTTTTACAGACATAAAAAAAATAAAGTGAAATACTCCTCTAGAAAATATGTAAAAACGGAATAAATCTTCTCTTTTTTAGCATTCAACCCAAGCGAAACATGGAGCGACTCATGGTTGATCAACCTTCTACCGCAACAACTCCACACTCTAATTTAGATACAAAAACTCGTCTAAAATCAATTTTGGGCGGTTCTGCTGGTAACCTTGTCGAATGGTACGACTGGTATGTATATGCCGCATTTACGCTCTATTTTGCTCATGCTTTTTTCCCAAAAGGTAGCCAGACGGCTCAACTCCTTCAAGCGGCCGCAATTTTTGCTGTAGGCTTTTTAATGCGCCCGATCGGTGCATGGATTATGGGAATCTATTCCGACCGTAAAGGACGCAAGGCGGGTCTTACGCTTTCAGTCACTTTAATGTGTATCGGTTCGCTGCTTATTGCCGTGACGCCAAGTTATGAAAGTATTGGTGTATTTGCCCCTCTTCTTTTAGTTGTCGCCCGTTTAATTCAAGGCTTAAGTGTAGGCGGTGAATATGGTGCTAGTGCTACCTATTTAAGTGAAATGGCTGAAAGAAATCGACGTGGTTTTTTCTCTAGCTTCCAATATGTAACATTGATTGCTGGTCAGCTCACAGCCCTATGTGTTCTATTAATATTACAAATGGTATTAACTGAAGAACAATTACATGATTGGGGATGGCGTATTCCATTCTTTATTGGAGCTTTACTTGCTATTGTAGTTTTCCGCATTCGACGTGGCCTATTAGAAACTCAATCTTTTAAAAATGCTCAGGCAGAAACAGACCAGCCTAAATCAGGCATGTTTGCTTTATTTAAACATTATCCGAAAGAAGCGTTCACAGTATTATTTTTAACAGCTGGCGGGACTTTAGCTTTCTATACTTACACGACTTATCTGCAAAAATATTTGGTCAATACTTCTGGATTTACCAAACCTGAAGCCACTCAAATTACAACTTTAGCGCTATTTATTTTTATGTGTCTACAGCCTGTAGCGGGTGCTTTGTCGGATCGCATTGGTCGAAAACCCCTTATGATTTTCTTCGGAATAACAGGTGTTTTATTCACATACGTTTTATTTGATGCACTTGCAAATACACATAATTACTGGACAGCTTTCTGGTTATGTTTTGGGGGGCTCGTAATGGTGACTGGTTATACTTCAATTAATGCCGTAGTTAAAGCTGAGCTTTTCCCTGCACACATTCGCGCTTTAGGTGTTGCATTACCTTACGCAATTGCTAATACGTTATTTGGCGGAACAGCAGAGTTCTTTGCTTTAAGTTTTAAAGAAGCTGGGCATGAATCTTGGTACTTTATTTATGTAAGTATTATGATCTTCATTTCTCTCATTATTTATATTTTTATGAAAGATACCAAGCATCATTCAAAAATCAAAGAACATTAATACTTTACTAATAAGAGCTAATATCGTTCGCCGATGTTAGCTCAAATCATGAGATTAAGCCCCAACAACCTTTGTATTTTATGAGATACTAGCTATAAGAAAATAAGGACGATACTGATGAATAGAAGTATTTTATGCTTGACATTAAGTAGTATGTTTGTTTTAACTGCTTGTCAGACTACCCCTCGACAATATAATGGTTCAACTGGATACCAGATTGAAAACCAAACAAAAACTTCGGCGACTTTAGCTTACACTTTAGCGGGTCGTAATAACCAGCAACTCGATGAACGTAAATTACAACGCGCTTGTCAGAATGTGCTAGGTGCTCAGAAAGTTTATAAATTATCAATTTTGAGTATCAATGAAATTCCTAATCCAGCGAAAGATGAGCATTATGGAATTCAACTCGGCGAAACTCGTGCTTCTTTTGGCTTATCAAATACACCTAGCTTAAATAATGGTGAAGACTATGCGACTCGCCAAGCGCTTGAAGCACGTCCAAGCACGCTAAAAGTTGTTCGTTATACTTGTTCATAAAATAAAAAAAGACGCTGTTCTTTTACAGCGTCTTATAAAAACTTACATTTCTAAACTCTTTAGCTTCATCCAGATCAGGCCATGTAGAAGCACTTCTTTCTTCAATTTTTTCATATTTGGGATGACTAAAGTTTTTAACACGACTATCAGCCACCCAGACTTCTGGTGCAAACTTTAAAAATTCATCTAAGAAAAAGCGGTTACATTGATCATATAAAACATCAGCTGCTAGCAAAACATCAACTTGCTCAGCCTTATATAAATCATCTAAATATTCTAGCTCAACATTATTAAGTAAAGCGTTTTCGCGGCAAGCATTCAAACTAACTTGATCAATATCACAGCAGATGACTCGTTTCGCTCCTGCCATTTTTGCAGCAATTGCAACTACACCCGAACCCGCTCCAAAATCCAAAACAACTTTATCCTTAACATGGTGCGGCTCTGCAAGTAACCACTGCGCCATCGCCAAACCAGATGCCCAACAAAAAATCCAATACGGCGTATCATTCCAAATACGACGAATAACTTCATCATCTAAGCGATCAGTTGGAAAAACTGGTGGAATCAACCATAAAGAAATAGGCGTTTCTGGTAATTGTTGTACCATCAACTCACAATTGGGAATAACTTCATGTAAGGCTTGAAGTAAATGTTCAGGGGCTTTAGACAGTTGAAAGGTGCAGCTCATCAGATTTCTTTTAATTCATTTTTATAACAAGCATAACAGAGTCATTCCATTATGATTTGAATTTTTAGAATAACCTTCGGTTGGACCTACTTTTCTTTCGGGAAAAGTAGGCAAAACCATTGTCATCCGCAAAACTCGGCAGATACTCTCTAGAATCGAAAGTATCGCAGAAACATTAAATTTTTAACGTATTTCTGCCTCAAACAATTGCGGATGACGGTTACGCGTATCAAATAACAGCCTAGCGTTAATTAAATTAACCTAAAGCTTTTTCAGCAGCTTCTACAGTTTGACGAATCAAAGTTGTAATAGTCATTGGACCAACACCACCCGGTACTGGTGTGTAAGCAGAAGCAATTTCTTCAATACCTTGTAATTGAATATCACCTACACCGCCGCCATCACGAGGATGGAAACCAGCATCTACAACCACTGCACCTTGTTTAATCCAATCTTTTTGGATAAGTTCAGCTTTACCAACTGCACCGACAATAATATCGGCTTGTTTCACAAGCTCAGGTAAGTTTTGTGTGCGTGAATGGCAAATCGTTACTGTTGCATTGGCTTGCAAAAGCATCATTGCCATTGGTTTACCTAAAATTGCAGAACGGCCAACCACAACCGCATGTTTACCAGCAATTTCGATATTGTTTTCTTTTAAAATGGTCATGATGCCAGCAGGAGTCGCTGAACCATATGCCGCTTCACCCATAGCCATACGGCCAAAACCAAGACAGGTTACACCATCAACATCTTTAGCTAATGAGATTGCATCGAAACATGCACGCTCATCAATTTGCTCTGGAACTGGATGTTGTAAAAGAATGCCATGTACATCTGGGTTAGCATTAAGTTTTTCAATTTCAGCTAATAATTGTTCTGTTGTCGTTTCTTGTGGCAATTCAATTTTTAAAGAATCCATGCCTACTCGACGGCAAGCATTTCCTTTCATGCGTACATAAGTTGCAGATGCACCATCATCCCCAACTAAAATAGTCGCCAAAATTGGGGTACGACCTGTTTTAGCTTTTAAAGCTTCAACACGTACTGACAAATTTTCTTCAATTTGCTTTGCTAATGCGCGACCGTCTAAAACCAATGCCACAGCACATCTCCAAGGTAGACATGAATTTAATGTGCCAATAATACATGATTATTTGGACAAATTTATTCTAGATGTTGCTTTTATGTTCATCTTATCTCAAAACAGTATTGTTTTTTTTGTAAAGGTTGCTAATATGTGCATCACCAAATGTAGGCGGGGTGGCAGAGTGGTCATGCAGCGGACTGCAACTCCGTGGACGCCGGTTCGATTCCGACCTCCGCCTCCAAATTTGGTAAAGCCCGGGTGGTGAAATAGGTAGACACAGGGGATTTAAAATCCCCCGCCCACAAAGCGTGCCGGTTCGAGTCCGGCCCCGGGCACCATTTTCTAGTATAGAAATTGGTGTCATAAAGAATCCAGCGAAAGCTGGTTTTTTTATGTCTAAAAAAAGGATACTTATTAGCATCCCTTTCTCGCCCCATATATTTAAGCAGTTTTTTGCTTATCTTTTTCAGGTGTTAAATTCGCATCCAACACCAATTGATAGCTTCGACTAGAATCTACTTTATATTCTGCATTTTTAATTGAATCTACAAAAATCCAATCCGACAGCACCTGCTTATCATCTAGTGTAACCATCAAATAACCCCGCTGATTTAAATTACAAAATGCCAATTCATCGATAAGCGTTGTAAAGGCAAATTCAAATTGCTGCAACTGAGTTAGCGGAATACTTAAATATTTTTCAAGACCCGGTGAAGAAACCGAACTTGTCGCCAGTTCAACCCCGATATATTCACCCTTTTGGCTATATAAGTAAGATGTCCACGCATTATGGGTATCGCCCGCCAAAACAATAATTTTCTTATTAAACTCTGCCAATTTGTCATACAAAAACTCTCGTTCAGCGTAATAACCATCCCAAGCATCGAGGTTATAGGGAACTAAAGTTGTGACTCGCGCTTTTTCTTGAACAGTTAAAGTTGGATCACCTTGCTCTAATCGTAATTTTAATGTGACTAATTCTGTAATCTGAGCAGTCATTTTAGCTAATGTATCAGACGAAGTTCCGCCTGAAGTAATTTGCCCCAACGATGCCAACAACTCAGCTGGAATCCACATTTTACTCATTAAGACTTGCTGTCCCACAACATTCCATGTTGCTGTAGATTGCTGTAATTTATCGACCAGCCAATCCCTTTGCGTATATCCCATTAAAGTACGCTTTGGATCTGTTAAATCAGCCTGAAACTTTTGAGCATCTAAACCAGAAGCTATCATATAGTCTTTATATTCGAGCTGTTTATCTCGCGCAATAATACGTGTATCTAACATGGTTAATTGAACCAGCGAACCAAAGTTAAACTGACGATAGATATTTAAATGATCGGTACTAGAAACTGGGCGAATCGGCATCCATTCAAAATAAGCTTGTAGAGCAGCTAATTTACGCTCCAAGAAAGGACCCTCATTACTTTGATGATTCTCTGCACCTTCACGCCAAGTATCATTTGCTAACTCATGGTCATCCCAAATTACAATAAAAGGATGACGCTGATGAACCGCCTGCAAGTCCTTATCCTGGCGATAGAGCGCATAACGTTTGCGATAATCATCTAATTTAATAATTTCTTTATTATTATCGGACGGTAAAGTACGGCCCAGCTTTGCAGCATCTTCTGTCGCATAGCCATCAGCCCCATATTCATAAATATAATCTCCCAAATGAATGACTACATCCACATTCTGTTTTGCCATTTCACGATAAACGTAAAAATAACCCGCAGGATAATTAGAACAAGAACATACTGCGAAGCTGACCTTATTGGTAGTTACAGGTAATGTTTTTGTTTGCCCTACTGGCGAGACTTTGCTACCAAATCGAAAGCGATAATAATAAGTCATACCCGCTTGTAGACCTGTTGCATCCACCTTCACGGTAAAATCGTCAGTTTTATTCGTTTGAACCGTACCAGTCTTTAAATTCTGCTTGAACTGATCATCGGTAGCAATTTCCCAAGTAACTCTAAGACGCGCATTAAGGTCTACTGGTGTTAACCGCGTCCATAAAATTACTTTATCTTGCAATGGGTCACCGCTCGCAACTCCATGTAAAAAATCTGCTTGTGTTTCTGAACCCTCCTCATCGGAACCATCATTACACCCCGTAAAAGCTACGGGCAAAGATAGCGCCCCAAAACCGAACAGACTTTTTTGAATTAATTCTCGGCGTGAAATTTTCTCTGACATAAAATTACCTAAGTTTTAAGCAATGAGTGTCTTAAATTTAGGTAGATAAGATGAACAACTGATCTCAGTTTAATGAACAAATTATGACACAAATTGGTTAATTTATATAAATACCAACAAGAACTGATTGAAAATAAAGCAAACTCTCTGATTTTCTCTTGCCAATCGCGCACTTGTCCTCTATTATTGCGCACATGCCCGGGTGGTGAAATAGGTAGACACAGGGGATTTAAAATCCCCCGCCCACAAAGCGTGCCGGTTCGAGTCCGGCCCCGGGCACCATTTTCAAATATTGAATTTGGTGCTACAAAGAATCCAGCGTATGCTGGTTTTTTTATGCCTAATCAAAATGAATTTTATGATAAGAATATTATTACTCGTTTGCACTACCCTTTTTATAACAAAGGTTTACGCCACAGATCTTTTCTCTGGTACCCTTTCTTTCAAAGACAACCATTGGTATTTTTCACGTTGCTCTATTACCAGAGATGATTATTTAGTTAAAGCACCCGAATAGATAAATTTAAAACGCTGGAACAAAAACGAGAAACTTATTGAGTCAGTTTGTTAGCGGACGCAGATTATCAAGAGAATGGTGTTTTAATTTTAAAAGTTAAAAAAATAGACGAAATACATTTAAAGGCATCTTGCCACTTATTAGATGCATTTGAAGATATTGAAAATCGAGAGTAATCACCACTCTCGATTCATAACCAGCTCTTCCATTTCTAGATCTAAATATCCAGCTTCCTGTGCTACCATCATCATTGCTTCAGCAATATAGTCAGCAGCACTATCATCTAAAGAAGAATCTAGATCTTCGAACTGAGGTTTCATCTCATTAATTTCAATTACAGTTTGATGAGCATATCGATAGATATCCTGCTCAGCTAAGGCAGGCTTCTGAACTTTTTTAGCAAATTGTTCAATGAGCTGCTTGAGTTCAGCGACCAAAATATCTGGATAATATTCATCATCAAACATCGGGAGAAGTAAGTCTTCGAACATACAAAAGTTTACACAACAGCAAAAACTTGCCGCTTATAACATATTTTCAAAAGAATAACGATATTTTTCCCTGACTCAATCATCTAGCTCATTAAATTAATGAGCTACTACCTGATTTTTATAAAGCCTACTTTATTAAGCTTGTATCATCGCCTTCCAAACTAGAATTGCATCAGTCATTGCTTTGACATCATGCGCTCTAACAATGCATGCTCCTTGCTGAATACTAAGCAAATGCCCCGTAACGCTTCCTACCGCACGCTGATCTGCAGTTGCACCCTTTAATGCTTCACCAATAAAACGTTTACGAGAAAGGCCAGATAAAATCGGATAACCCATTTCACCAAGCTTCCAAAATTCTTTGAGTAGTCTTAAGTTTTGCTGCGCATTTTTTGCAAAACCAAAGCCAGGATCAATAATAATATTATGTTTTTTCACGCCCGCATTTAAAGCTTCATTCACGCGCTGCTGGAGTTCCGCTATAACATCTAAGGTTACGTCCGTATATTGGTCTAACTGATTCATTGTAGTCGGCTCACCACGCATATGCATGATCACTACGGGTATATCCAGATCTGCTGCCGTTTTTAAAGCATTGGGACGAGTAAGCGCACGTACATCATTCCAAATATGTGCTCCTGCTTTTTTCGCTGCACGAATAACATCAGGCTGACTTGTATCAATTGATAGAACAATATTATGTTTAGCTAAAGCTTCAACTACGGGCACAACTCTTCGTATTTCTTCTTCTACGCTTACTTCAGATGCTCCTGGACGGGTAGACTCACCACCAATATCAATAATGGTAGCGCCTTGCTCTACCATGGCTAGCGCATAAGCAATCGCTTGATCTACTTGATTATGCTTTCCACCATCACTAAAAGAATCTGGTGTGACATTTAATATGCCCATAACGTGAGGCTGTGATAAATCTAACTGAAGCTGTCCACACTGTAAAATCTGTTCAGGCAAAGGCATTAGTTGCATAAAAAGCTCCAGTTTAAAATCAGGCTGTATTTTAGCAATTATCATCTATATATGGTGTTGATTTGTTTTTAGCTTTTAACAAACTCAAGCCCATAAAAAAAGCCACATGACTGTGGCTTTTTTAATTAACTAATTATTAGTTCATTGCTGGCAATGGTGGTGGTGTAGATGGACCATCTTTTGGTGGTTCAAATGCAGCCACTGGATTTTCAGCAACATATACTTTAGGCGGTTGTGGCTCACGACCTTCCATAATGTCACGGATTTGATCACGATCAATAGTTTCCCATTCCATCAAAGCTTTTACCATCGCATGTGCAATATCTTTATTACCTTCTAAGATATTACGTGCAACTTTATATTGCTCATCAAGAATACGACGTACTTCTTCATCAACTAACTGTTGAGTTGCTTCAGAAATCGTACGGCTTCCTACATTACCAAAGAAACCATTTTGGTTTTCATCTTCATAAACCATTACACCCATTTTGTCAGACATACCGTACTTCGTAACCATTGCACGCGCCATTTTAGTAGCTCGCTCAAAGTCATTTGAAGCACCAGTAGATTGCTGCTGGATAAATACTTCTTCAGCAATACGACCACCAAACAAAATTGCAATTTCGTTTAGCATCTTGTCTTTATAGTGGCTAATTTGGTCTTGTTCAGGTAACTGCCAAGTTACACCTAAAGCCCAACCACGCGGCATAATCGTTACTTTATGAACAGGATCTGTACCCGGTAAAATCTCGGCAACAATCGCATGACCAGCTTCATGATAAGCAGTTGCACGACGTTCTTCTTCACGTAAAACCATCGATTTACGCTCTGGTCCCATGTAGATTTTGTCTTTTGCATCTTCAAAGTCATGCATGTCAACAGTGTTCTTATTACGGCGTGCAGCAAATAATGCAGCTTCGTTAACAAGATTTGCCAACTGTGCACCAGAGAAACCTGGAGTACCACGAGATAGAACTTTAACATCCACACCCGTAACTGAAGGTAATTTTTTCAAATGTACATTCAGAATCTGCTCACGACCACGAATGTCAGGCAAACCTACCATTACTTGACGATCAAAACGACCTGGACGTAATAATGCTTTATCCAAGACATCAACACGGTTCGTCGCAGCAATTACGATTACACCTTCGTTACCTTCAAAACCATCCATCTCTACAAGCATTTGGTTCAAGGTTTGCTCACGTTCATCATGACCACCACCTGTACCTGAACCACGATGACGTCCTACTGCATCAATCTCGTCAATAAAGATAATACAAGGCGCATGACGCTTCGCTTGCTCGAACATATCACGGACACGGGACGCACCCACACCCACGAACATTTCGACAAAGTCAGAACCTGAAATGCTGAAGAAAGGAACTTTAGCTTCACCAGCAATTGCTTTGGCTAATAACGTTTTACCAGTACCCGGAGGACCAACCATAAGTACGCCACGAGGAATGGTAGCGCCCAAACGTTTGAATTTTGCAGGGTCTTTTAAGAAATCTACAATTTCAACAACTTCTTGTTTTGCTTCATCACAGCCGGCAACGTCAGAAAAATTAACTTTGATTTGGTCTTCAGAAAGCATTTTTGCTTTCGACTTACCAAAACTCATCGGTCCATTTTTTCCGCCTGCACCACCACCCATGTTACGCATAAAGAACATGAATAACAGAATGATTAACAGTACAGGGAAACTAGCAATGAGAAGTTGCATCAAAATGCCTTGACGTTGAGGAGCTGTTCCCTCTACAACAACATTTTGCTTATTTAAGCTCGGCATAAGTTCAGTGTCTTCAACTTGCGGACGAACAGTTTCAAACTGTGATCCGTTAGTTTTTTCACCATTAATATTTAAACCGTCAATTGTGACTTGCTTAATTTGGCCAGCATTCACCGCTGCAACGAAATCTGAGTATTTCATCGCAGTAGGCTTATTGCGGTCACTGATATTACTGAAAATTAAAATCAGAACACCAAGTATTATTAGCCACAATACGGCATTCTTGAAGTAATCGCTCAAAGCTTTATTCCCATATCGATCTAATTTGATCATGCCCAATCTTGGCTGATCGTCATAAAAACAGCAACTGTATTGCTTGCGGATAACCTAAAAGTACAAAATGCACAATTTTTAGGAGCTTGGCAAGTAAACTTTATTGCAATGCTTTCTTACGCCCTTGTCCAACCAAAAAAACTTCTTTAGAGCGCGCCCGAGAAGCTGCTGGTTTTGCTGTCTTTAACACATCAAAACTATCAACCACTTGTTTACGAAACTCATCGAATCCTGCGCCTTGGAACACTTTAACCACAAACTGTCCATTAGGTCCAAGAACCTTTTGAGCAAAATCTAAAGCCAGTTCACATAAGTAAATCTGTCTAGGTTGATCAACAGCCCTATTACCAGATGTATTGGGGGCCATATCAGAAATTACAATGTCTACTTGTCGCCCATTTAAAATATTTAACAATTTTTCAAATACAGCTTCTTCTCTAAAGTCGCCTTGTAAGAAAGTGACATCAGGCAAAGCATCCATGGGCAAAATATCGGAAGCAATCACTAAACCTTTGCTACCCACAAGTTTTCCAGCAATTTGAGACCAGCTACCAGGAGCTGCACCCAAATCGACTACCGTCATGCCTGGCTTGATCAACTTATATTTTTCTTGGATTTCAAGAAGTTTATATGCTGCTCGCGCACGATACCCTTCCTTTTGTGCTTTTTTTACAAAAGGATCGTCTAGATGTTCCCTCATCCACGCACGACTACTTTTCGACAATTTCTGGTTTGTAATGCGTGTTGCCATAACTCACTAAATATCAAAAAAACTTCTGATCGTTCATTGTACGTGAAAATTACTCTCATTACAGTACGGATGTAGCGTAATCTCACCAAGTTTTACAGTTTTTTTCCAATAATGTTGATCGATTATTTATACAGTTTTTCGTACATCTGAATTTAAGTTTTTTGCTATACTAAGTCGTTTTTAAAATCAGGTATTTTTAATGGCCGCTTTATCTATCCATGAACGTAAACGTTTACGTCAAATTGGTCATGTGCTTAATCCGGTTGTCATGATTGGTGGACAAGGCTTAACAGATGCTGTTATCGAAGAAACTCTTCGTGCTTTAAACGACCACGAACTTATCAAAGTTAAAGTTGCTGGTGAAGACCGTGAAGCACGTACTGCTGTAATTGATGCAATTGTAGAAGCGACTGGCGCAGAAGCTGTGCAAAAGATTGGTAAAATTGTTTTACTTTACAAAAAAGCAGCTAAGCAAAACCAGCATTTGTCTAATCTTGTTCGCCACGCTCATTTAGCAAACTAAGTTGATTTGACAAACTATGGCAAGTTACGAACTTTCAGCTTTTGATCGTTTTCATGCTGTTTCTGTTGTTGGTGCAATTGAACAGCAAGCACCGCACACCTTAAATGTCGGTTTTTGGATTCGTGATCCAAATCAACTCATTGTCTGGCCCCAAGAAGTCGCGGCTCATCCTCGTCAGGATTTTTTGTGGGAAGAAACTTGTTTCGAAATTTTTGTTGGCGTGCATGATGAAGATTATTATCGGGAAATTAACCTTTCCCCTTCTCAATCATGGCAGTCTTATCAGTTTGAAGAATATCGCTATCCAGAAAGTATGCCTCCCCTTGCTGCTTACGATATCGAACTGAACCATCTCAAGCGTACTCATTATGGCTTAAATGTTAGTCTTGATTTGGGACAATTTATGCAACAGCATCACTTGAAATGGGCAAACCTTTATTTAGGTTTAACTGCAGTTTTAAAAACCAAAGAAGGTATGCAGTACTATGCAATGCAGCACAGTGGAAAAAGTGCGGATTTCCATAATAAGCGTGACTGGTTACATCAGTTTTAAAAGTAAAAAAGCGAGAAATTAATTCTCGCTTTTTTTATAGCTGGCTAAAAGCTAAGATCATTAGTTATCTCGTGCTTTATTCCAAGCTTCAACTGCATTATTTTTAGTACGCTTAATACTTTCACTTAAAGAATCTTTGTGCTTCAAAGAAATCTGGCTAATATCACCTTTAAGTTCTTTACTGACTTTAGTCAAATCTTCGATAAGTGCGTTAATTTCTGCTTTCAAAGCATTTTTAAGTTCAGATAGTCCTTCTTGTGAGGTGCTAAACTGAGCTTTAATCACATCAAGACGTTGTAGAATATCTTGTTTAATTTGAACAAATTGATTTTGAATATTCTTGTTTAACTCATGAGTTTCAGCTTCAATTTTTTCTTGAGTTTCACTTAAAACTTCTTTGACCTGCTCTTGAGTTTCAGTGATAGCTTCTTTCACCTGAGTTTTCGCTTCTGTAGCAACTTCTTTAATCTGCTCAGTTTTCTCGGCAACACTTTCTTTTACTTGCGCAGTTTTAGCAGTTACTGTTCTTTTCGCTTTAGTTGTAGTAGCAGCTACGGTTTCTTTCACTTCATTCACCTCAGCTTTTACCGAATCAACTACTGCTTGAGCTTTCTCGCTCACATCTTTTGAAACTTGATCATTACTCATGCTATTTCCTCATATTGTTTATTTTTTAACTAGCAATACAATAAATCCAGTTCTAAAAATTCAGCCAGCAAATTGTTAGACAATTTATCAAAAGTAACTGATTCGGATGAGCGGATAATTTTTTTGTAAAAATCAAGCAATGAATTATGTTTTTTAGCAGAAAATAAATAGACTTTTTGAGGTTCCATGCGTATAATGCGCTGTTAAGTTACAAGCGAGCAGACCGATAGGGAGGGGCATGTTTTATCACAACATCGCCTATCTTTTTTGGGTCTACTCGCTTTTTTACAGCCGAAATTCAGGAGCTTTGGTTTGAGCACCCCCGCCATTTTAGCCCTCGCAGATGGAACGATCTTTAAAGGAACGTCAATCGGCGCAACGGGAAGTACGACTGGAGAAGTCGTTTTTAACACAGCCATGACAGGCTATCAAGAAATTTTGACTGACCCAAGTTATGCACAACAAATTGTGACATTAACTTACCCTCATATCGGAAACACTGGCTGCAACGCAGAAGACGTTGAATCTGGTCGTATCCATAAAGTATGGGCGAATGGTTTAATTATTCGTGACCTTCCTCTACTACACAGTAACTTCCGTGCTGAGCAATCTTTGAGTGAATATTTGCAAGAACACAATGTTGTTGCAATCGCGGATATTGATACACGTAAATTAACACGTATTTTGCGTGACAAAGGTGCACAAAATGGTTGCATCCTTGCTGGCGAAAATATTACTGAAGAAGAAGCAATTGCCAAAGCTCGTGCTTTTGGTGGCTTAAACGGTTTAGACCTTGCAAAAGAATGTTGCGATCCAACTGGTTTTGAATGGTCTGAAGGTTCATGGACTCTAGGCCAAGGCTTCTCTCAACCTGAATTAAAATATCATGTAGTTGCATACGATTACGGTGTCAAAACCAACATCTTGCGTATGCTTGCAGACCGCGGTTGCAAATTAACCGTTGTACCTGCAGAAACTCCGGCTGAAAAAGTATTGGCACTTAATCCGGATGGCGTATTCCTTTCAAATGGCCCTGGCGATCCAGCTGCTTGTGATTATGCAATCGAAGCTGTAAAAACTATTGTTGAAACCACAACATTACCTGTATTTGGTATTTGCTTAGGCCACCAAATCTTGGCACTCGCTTCTGGTGCAAAAACTGTAAAAATGAATCATGGTCACCACGGTGCTAACCACCCTGTACAAAATCTTGAAGATGGTACAGTGATGATTACTTCACAAAACCATGGTTTCGCTGTAGATGCTGAAACTTTACCGGCTAACTTAAAAGCAACGCATAAATCATTGTTCGATGGCACCTTACAAGGGATTCACCGTACAGACAAACCAGCTTTCAGCTTCCAAGGTCACCCTGAAGCAAGCCCAGGTCCACATGATTGTGCCCCATTGTTCGATCATTTCATCGAACTTATCGAAGCATCTAAACAGTAATTAAGGAGCGAATAATGCCTAAACGTACGGATATTAAAAGCATCTTAATTATTGGTGCTGGCCCGATTGTGATTGGTCAGGCATGTGAGTTTGACTACTCAGGTGCTCAAGCGTGTAAAGCACTTCGTGAAGAAGGCTACCGTGTTATTTTGGTTAACTCTAACCCAGCAACCATTATGACAGACCCTTCAATGGCTGATGCAACTTATATTGAGCCAATTACTTGGCAAACAGTTGCACAGATTATTGAAAAAGAACGTCCAGATGCAGTATTGCCAACTATGGGTGGCCAAACTGCGTTGAACTGTGCTCTTGCACTTGATGAGCACGGCGTTCTTGAGAAATATAATGTTGAATTAATTGGTGCAACTAAAGACGCAATTGAGAAAGCCGAAGATCGTAAACTCTTCGATATCGCTATGCGTAAAATTGGCTTGGAATGTCCAAAAGCTGCCATTGCTGAAACAATGGAAGAAGCTTTAGAAATCCAGTCACGCTTTGGTTTCCCAGTAATTATCCGTCCATCATTCACAATGGGTGGTTCGGGTGGCGGTATTGCATATAACCGTGAAGAATTCCTTGAGATTTGTGAACGTGGTTTTGACCTGTCTCCTACTCACCAGTTATTGATCGATGAATCTTTAATTGGTTGGAAAGAATACGAAATGGAAGTTGTTCGTGACAAAAACGACAACTGTATTATCGTATGTGCCATCGAAAACTTCGACCCAATGGGCGTACACACTGGTGACTCAATTACTGTAGCACCAGCTCAAACATTAACTGACAAAGAATACCAATTGATGCGTAATGCTTCAGTTGCAGTTCTTCGTGAAATTGGTGTTGAAACAGGTGGTTCTAACGTCCAGTTCGGTATTAACCCGAAAGACGGACGTATGGTTGTGATCGAGATGAACCCTCGTGTATCTCGTTCATCTGCACTTGCTTCTAAAGCAACAGGTTTCCCGATTGCTAAAATCGCAGCAAAACTTGCTGTTGGTTATACCCTTGATGAATTGAAAAATGACATCACTGGTGGCGTGACTCCTGCAAGCTTCGAACCATCAATTGACTATGTTGTAACGAAGATTCCTCGTTTTAACTTCGAGAAATTCCCGCAAGCTGAACCAGTTCTTACCACTCAGATGAAATCTGTTGGTGAAGTGATGGCAATTGGCCGTAACTTCCAAGAATCTGTACAAAAAGCATTACGTGGTCTTGAAGTTGGTGTAAGCGGTTTTGATGAAAAAATCGAAGCCGGTGCAACAAATGCAAAAGAAATTATTCTAAAAGAACTTAAAGTTCCGGGTCCTGAGCGTATCTGGTATGTAGCGGACGCTTTCCGTCATGGTTTCTCTTTAGATGAAGTTTTTGAAGCGACTAAGATTGACCGCTGGTTCCTTATCCAAATTCAAGACATCATTAAAACTGAAGCTCAAGTGAAAACTTTAGGTTTTGGTGACTTAAACGCTGACAACATCCGTTCGTTCAAGCGTAAAGGTTTATCTGACCTTCGTATTGCTCACCTCATGGGCATTTCACAAAAGCAATTCCGTAAACAACGTTGGAACTTGGGTGTTTATCCAGTTTACAAACGCGTTGATACATGTGCAGCAGAGTTTGAATCTGGTACTGCATACATGTATTCAACTTACGATGAAGAATGTGAAGCAAATCCATCAAACCGCGACAAAATCATGGTCATTGGTGGTGGTCCAAACCGTATTGGTCAAGGTATCGAATTTGACTACTGCTGTGTACACGCTGCATTAGCTATGCGTGAAGACGGTTACGAAACAATCATGGTGAACTGTAACCCTGAAACTGTTTCTACCGACTATGACACATCTGACCGTCTATACTTCGAGCCTGTAACACTTGAAGATGTACTTGAAATCGTACGTACAGAGAAGCCTAAAGGCGTAATCGTACAGTACGGTGGTCAAACTCCGCTTAAATTGGCACGTGCTTTAGAAGAAGCAGGTACTCCAATTATCGGTACATCACCAGATGCGATTGACCGTGCTGAAGACCGTGAACGTTTCCAACAAATGATTCAACGTTTACAGCTTCGTCAACCAAATAACAGCATTGTAAAATCTGCTGAAGAAGGTATTTCTGAAGCTGCAAAAGTAGGTTATCCGCTTGTTGTTCGTCCATCTTATGTATTAGGTGGTCGTGCAATGGAAATCGTATATAACGAAGAAGAACTTAAACGTTACCTTCGTGAAGCAGTTCAAGCATCTAATGAAGCCCCTGTTCTTCTTGACCGTTTCCTAGATGACGCAACTGAAGTTGATGTTGACTGTGTATCTGACGGTAAAGACGTTGTGATCGGCGGTATCATGCAGCATATTGAACAAGCTGGTATTCACTCAGGTGACTCTGCATGTTCAATTCCTCCTTATTCTTTATCTAAAGAAATTCAGGATGAAATGCGCCGTCAAACAATTGCGATGGCAAAAGAACTTGGCGTTGTTGGCTTGATGAACGTTCAGTTCGCTGTAAAAGGTGACGATATTTACGTTCTAGAAGTTAACCCACGTGCTTCACGTACAGTTCCATTCGTATCTAAGTGTATTGGTGATTCTTTAGCGAAAGTTGCTGCGCGTTGTATGGCAGGTCAATCTCTTGAGTCTCAAGGATTTACTAAAGAAATCATTCCAACTCACTTTGCTGTGAAAGAAGCCGTTTTCCCATTCGCTAAATTCCAAGGCGTAGACCCTATGCTTGGACCTGAGATGAAATCTACAGGTGAAGTGATGGGCGTAGGTAAAACATTTGGTGAAGCATTCTATAAAGCTGTTCTAGGCTCGAATGAACGCTTACCTGGTTTACCAACTGAAGGCGAAGTAAAACATGCTTTCTTATCAGTACGTGAATCTGACAAGAAATACATCGCTGATATCGCTAAGAAATTAGTTGAATATGGCTTCAAGCTTGTTGCAACAGGTGGTACTTACCAAGTGCTTAAAGAAGCAGGTTTAGAATGCGAATCTGTAAATAAAGTTACTGAAGGTCGTCCACATATTGTTGACCGCTTGAAAAATGGTGAAATACACCTTATTGTCAATACCACTGAAGGTAAACAGGCTCAATATGACTCTGCAATGATTCGTCGTGCTGCCCTACAAGGCAAAGTGTATTACACAACGACTATCAATGGCGCAGAAGCTGTTTGCCAAGCCTTTGCTGTGAAATTGCCAATGGATGTATACCGCTTGCAAGATTTAACTGTAGGTTAATTTTTTTACCGATAAGTCCCGTCACCTTATCGGTGGCGGGATTTTTTCATTTTTTTAACTGTGTTTTCTCAACTTAAGAGGGACCGAAATGCAACGTTATCCAATGACCCCTGAAGGTAAAATCGCCTTAGAGAAAGAATTACAACATCTGAAATCTGTTGAACGTCCACGTATTACTCAAGCAATTGCTGAAGCACGTGAACATGGGGACTTAAAAGAAAATGCAGAATACCATGCTGCTCGTGAACAGCAAGGTTTCTGTGAAGGACGTATCCAAGATATCGAAGGAAAATTGGGTGCTTCACAAGTCATCGATGTTAAGGACTTAGAACAAAACGGTCGTGTTGTATTCGGTGTTACGGTAACGATTGAAAACCTTGATACTGAAGAACGCAAGACTTATAAAATTGTTGGTGATGATGAAGCTGATTTTAAAATCAATAAAATCTCAGTGAACTCACCAATCGCACGTGGCCTTTTGAGCAAGAGTGAAGGTGATGAAGTAAAAATCGTTACTCCTCAAGGCGAAGTGGAATATGAAATCGTAAGTGTAGAATATCTTTAATTTATAAATAGATATACTGAAACTATAAAACCCCTCAATTGAGGGGTTTTTTATATTTCAGACAAATATTAAAAAATTCACTAGGCATCTTTTAAAAAGCCTGATGCAAAGATTTTAAAAGCATTTAATGCTTCAGGAAGTACCTGTTCAGGATATTCACTAGAAGCCACCCATAATGCAGCGTTCATGGCAGCCCCATTTAAAAGCACTGCTGCCGCTTCTGGGTCTACAATTTTAATTTGTTCTGCTGTCAATAGCTGTTCAACACACTCACGGGTAGACTGCAAACATCTATTTTGACTTGGCCAATGCGCTGGATCGCCCAGCACTGCAGGTCCATCACGTAACACAATACGCTGAAACTCAGGATTTAAAGCATTTTGAATATAGGTCTGCCCTTCAAGTAACAATCCTTCCCAAAGATCATCAGGCTGCTCTAAATGCTGCTGGGCATATTCTGCCATTTGTGAATCAATTTGATCGACGACTGCAGCAAATAAACCACGCTTATCGCCAAAATGATGGTACAGCGCCCCCCGGGTCAACCCTGCTTCTGCCGTGAGTTTATCCATTGAAGTATCTGCATAGCCATATTCAGCAAATGCACGACGTGCTACTTCAATCAGTTTCTTGCGGGTTTCCGCCATCTTTTGTTCACGAACAGACATGTATTTCACCAGCTAATCATCACAAAAAATTTTAATTGACATACGCCTCGTATGTCAATTATGTTTACATACGAGGCGTATGTGAAACCTGAGCGACATTTACTGATTGGTATTTAAATACTGAAGGAGAGCAAACCTGATGAGAACTGCAATATTTCCTAAAGACCGCCATGCCTTATATGAACAGCATGGTTATTCAGCCGCAATTCAATCGAAAGATTTACTCTTTGTTTCAGGACAGGTTGGTAGCCTTGAAGATGGCTCACCTGTACCTGATTTTGAAAAACAGGTGATCCAAGCTTTTAAGAACTTAGCAGAGACACTGAAAGCAGCTCGTTGTACTTTCGATGATATTATTGATGTCACCACCTTTCATACTGATCCAGAACGGCAGTTTGAAAGTATTATGAAAGTTAAAAATCAGATCTTTACACAAAAAACTTATCCCAACTGGACCGCTGTAGGCGTAACCTGGCTAGCGGGTTTTGATTTTGAGATTAAAGTTATTGCACGTATTCCTCATAATAATTAGTTCAAATTAGCACTTACTTTAATATTCGATTCATTGGCTGAGCTGAGATTATTGGTTCAGCTTGAATCGCAATTCGGTATAATGGTGTATTGCCTTTTTTATATCTCCATTATGGCTGAAAAGTTAATTAGCTCCCCTGTTCGTCATTGGTGCGAATTTGAGTTTATTTCCAAAACTGTGAAAAATCCCAATATCCATATTAAAGGAAATTATTCTTATTATTCAGCTTATTGGGATCAAGGCTTTGAACGTTGTGTAGTACGTTATTTACATGACAAAGCTTCAACCCCAGAAAAACCGATTGACCAACTTTATATTGGCAATTTTGTTTGTTTTGGTGCTGAGTGCGTGATCATGATGGGTGGCAATCAGCTTCATAGACCCGACTGGATTTCAACTTTTCCTTTTGATACTCGTAGTTTTTTGGCGGCTGGTGATACTATTATTGCTGATGGCTGCTGGATTGGTAGCCGTGCAATGATTATGCAAGGTGTCAAACTAGGTGAAGGCGCAGTGGTCGCCACTGGAGCCGTAGTAACTAAAGATGTTCCTCCTTATGCAATTGTAGGTGGAGTGCCTGCGAAAATTATTAAATATCGCTTTCCTCAAGAACAAATCGACAAACTACTTGCTTTAAAACTTTATGATTTAGATGAGAAGCAAATTTTGAAAATACGTGAATATCTTCAAACTGACGATATTGATGCTTTATCTACACATATAGAAAATTTGCGCAATTTATAAAAATTTATCTACAAAATTTGTCGTTATAAAATCACAAATGATTACGTGCTTGAATTTAAATCGTCAAAAAATAGGTATAAAGTATTAATAAATAAGCATCATTACAATAAGGAAAATACTCATGTTATATCAACATATTCTAGTACCAATTGACGGTTCTGAAACTTCTATGGTCGCCATGAAAGAGGCCATTAAGCTGGGAAAAGCATTAAATAGCAAAATTACAGTTGTACAAGTGATGGCACTTGATCCATTTATTGGTGATGTCTACGTAAAAACTGGCCAAACTAATGAGTTGATTGAACGTACAAGAACTTATTTGCTCGACATTTTAGAAAAAGCAAAACAAGAATTTGCCAACGAAGGCATTACTGTTGAAACCAAACTGTTGGAAGGCTTTGTTGTACATGAGGAAATCATTCAAGCTGCTCAAGACTTAAATGCAGATCTGATTGTCATGGGTTCTCATGGCCGCACGGGAGTCCGAAAACTCGTGTTGGGAAGTGTTGCACAAAAAGTTTTAGGGGAAAGCCATATTCCTGTGTTAATTGTTCGCTAAAGTGAGAATGCCTGTCTGGCTAAAGTGAGCAAGATAGGCTTCTATTTCTTAAAAGGCATAACCTCTTCACGCGATTGCTCAACCGTTATTGTTTTTTTACTTTTGAAAGCTTCCCAAGAATAATTTTTATAATTTAATTGCCATAAATAATATGGTTGTCCCACATCTTTAAATTGAATGTTTAGTATCATCCATGCCTCATCATGACAATGGGGCGATTTTTTATAATCTTGTTCTGAAAAACATGCTCGAATCATTTCTCGTGAAGAAAAAGCAATATCTTTTAGTACAACTTGATACTCCCCATGAGGTTTGAGCTTAATGAAGTCAGCATTTTCTTCAAAACGCCCTCCTCCTGAGTAACCCGTAAACCATCTATTAACTACTGCGATTGCATACTCATTTTTATTTAATGGATATAAAGCTGGAAAGATTTGTAATCCATCTGCTCCCAAATCATCGGTATGAGGCTCTTTATTATGATGTTGATAATCTTTAAAGTCCCATTGATCAACTACTTTATATTGATTATTTTGCTTCTTAACCTGAACAATTTGTGGACTTTCATCTATTAGGTAATAAATCGAATCTTGCGTATTTTTTCCCTTCCACAGGATAGCTTCACCACTGCATTTCTGTCTCAGTTGCTTGCATATCAAATCTATGTCTTGCTGAGAAGCCTTTATATTTGCAAAAGGTTGAGTTGAAATATCCTTTTCAGCATAACTCATCTGTGCCATCAAACTTAAAAGTAATACTGCTCCACTACACCATTTATTATTCTTTTGCATGTATATTTACTCTCTAACATAAATATTAAGGCTGCCAAGCAAACTGCTTTAAGTCAACTTTACCATTTAAAAAATAGACACCTTCAGCTTCCAATTTTAATTGCTGAATATTTTCACCTTTTTCATTAAATTTACTTAGGCTAATTTTGCCTTGAGAATTAATTACACGATACCAAGGAACTTGATGATCAGCCTCAAGATGTTTCAAAACATAGCCCACTAATCTCGCATGTTTTGGTAATCCTGCCATACGAGCCACTTGTCCATAGGTTGCAACTTTTCCGCAAGGAATCAAAGCAATGACTTCTAAAATTTGCCGATGTAGTTCATACTGAGTTGTCAAAATGGACTCCATAAAAATTGACATCATTCATATCATATAAAAAATTTTGAACAAAACTAAATGCAATCCAAGGTGGGCTTGAGGGAAATCTGCATGAAAAAAACATTACTGGTGATTACTGGCACTTTACTATGCGTTTCTTGTACTACACGCCCTCCTCTTCCTTTAGGAGAAACACCTAAAGTCTCTACAGATGGCCGCCCTATTATTCCAGTCACTTTTGTTTTTACAACCAACTCTCCCGAAGCTACAAAGTTTGATAATTATCAACAGATGCGTAAGGAAATTAAAATATTAAATAAATACTATGTAGATGATAAAAATAATAAAATTTTTAAATTTAAATTACATCGTTATATTCCTTATGAAGAGTTTTCAAAATTACATTGTGATTTAAGACAACAGATTAATCAGCCCTACCCAATTACGATTGAAACCATTCCTGCCAGTGTAAATACGTGTTTTCCCAAACGAACTGCAAGTAAAGAAGTGATTGTTTTTATTTATGATGCCTACTCAACGAAATGGAAATTTGAAGATGTAACAAGTAGAGCTTTTCGTAATAATGGCAAACCCTTTATTTTATTAGACTGGAACCGCCTCAATTATAATATTCAGGCTGGTAGCGTACATGAAATGGGACATGTGTTTGGACTAAAACATGTTTGTGCACCAAAAGCTACAAAACGCACTCCAACCAACATCATGGCAAGCGCTGAATGTAAATTAGGCAGTGGTGGCTTAAGAAATTTAGGATTTACGCCAGTACAACTTCAAACTATTTTATCGACATACAAACAATATCCCTAAAATTTAATTTCAATATATGCTCCTAAATTATCCTGGGTAGCGATGTAATTTTCAGGGGTCAGTAAAGATGTCATGTAAGTACTCGCCTTTAAGAAATCTTCAGCATTGACTGAATACGGCTGCCAAAATGTTTTCAAATTATTGGTGTAAATTGGATAAAGGCGAAGTAAGTCTTTTGATAAATCTAACCTTGCTATACAGCCAAATGGTAAAGCATTGTGTTTTTCATATTCGCCATTGCTATTAAACACAGCATTGCCAATACCAAATACGACTGGCTTTTGGTTGATGATCTGGACAGGTTGAATAGTATGAGCACCATGGCCAATGATCAGGTCAGCGCCAGCTTGAGTAAGAATCGTAGCAAGCTTACTCTGTTCTTTTGCAATTGGCTTAAAGTCGACACCCCAATGGCAAATAACAATAATTTTATGTTCAGGATGAATCAGCCTATAGCGACCTATTTGTTCAAGCAAAACACCATTTAAACACGCGACCCCACTCTTATGACCTAAAGCATAAAAATCATAATCGAGATAGGCAGTGTCTCTGTGCCAGTATCCGTTAAAAATGGTATAGCACTTATTTTCAAAAGAGAGTTCAAAGTAGTTATGAGCATCTTTTTGGTTTACACCAGCACCAATATAAGAAATGTTAGCCTGATCCAATTGTTGTAATGTATAGGTCAGCCCGCGATCCCCATAATCTTTTAGATGGTTGTTTGCCAACATCACATGATTAAGGTGAATATTTTTGAATGCTGCTAATGTTTGTTCAGCATCAGCTTTAAGAATAAAAGGCTTTTTATGATCTAAAGGAGACTGGTTTTCTAAAGAAAATACCGCTTCAAAGTTAGCAATATTTAAGTCATTTTCACCTAAAAAAGCTTTTATTTTTTTAAAAGAATAGTTATATCCATACTGTTGCAGAGCATCTATTTGCCCTCTAGCCTTACGTTTTTCAGTGTAGATTTCCCCAAAGTAGGTATCGCCTAGAATGTTAATAATGCCACTTGGAGCTGAACAAACTTTAGGTCTTATAGTCTGTGCTTGAAAACAGTGATAATAAGGAATTAAGTGCTCAGCACGATGAATATCATCTAAAAAAGAAAAGAAACCAATCGTTTGGTTTTCTTCAAAGAACGTCAGATAAATTTTTCTAAAAGAATTTGTAAGATATAAGATCTCTACTACATGCTGTCCCATTAATGGTGTCTGAGGGAGATAAGACTTTCCTTGAAAATTCAGCTCTTTTATAAAGAAGAGTTTTTTTATTTCAACTGGGTAACTAAAAATTTTTCTAAGCAATAAAAACAAATTCTTTAACTGATTTTGGGTAACTTCATTTTTTAAAGTTAAGTTATAGGTAGCGGCTCTTTTAGAGAAAATTAAAGATGCTTGCTCATTTGTACCGCAGAGCATATTACTTAAAGCATCTTTTACATCTGCTGCTTGAGTAAAAATTAAGAACTGCAATAACTCGGTAAATGTATAACTTTCTGATGCTTTTAAACCTAAATTTTGCTGTCCAATGTGCTTACTCATATTTTGTAGCACAACATAGACATCTTGAGCTTGTACTTTTTTTTGCTGAAATTGTTCTAATGCGTAGTCGATTAGAAGTAGTGTTGAAATATCATCGTCAAATTCGAATTGCCATATAGCTTCATCAAAATTTGTAGTATCGATATGAGCTAATAATTTGATTTCAACGGGTTGATACTTCATGATTTATCACCTTTGTAATCTTTTACATAGGCGATGTAGCCCGATAAGTTATGTTCTTGGTCATCAATCCTTACTCGAAAACGATCATGACGAATATAAAACGCATGTAAAATTTTATCTGGCCGAGCCATATACATCGCCATTTCCGGATAAAAAAAGCCTGTCGTTTGAAAATCAGCTCTAAACTCAATTAGCTTTTGAAGCTCAGGCATATACGCCTGATCAAAAAGTGCTGTCCGTCCCTGCTCTTTTAAACGGTTCACCATTTTATAAGCAGCCATTAGCATTTCTAATAAAGTTGCATATGTTGTTTTTCGATTTTTAATAAAAATAAAATGTTTTAAATAATTATTTAAACCAAAAATAAAATATTTATCTTCAGGGCATATTTTAGTGAGTTCATTTGTACAATAACTTAACCAATGATCATGGTATTTTTCATATCTTTTCTCAATAAAACATTCAAACATTAATTTAACAGTTTCTAATAATCTAGAATCTTGGTTAATTTGATATAACCTTAATAAAGCTAAAGCAGCTTCACCATCATAATAAATAATTCTGAATTTTTCTTTTAAATCATAATCTGGATAATTTAATACATGAGTTGTTGAGCCATTTGAATCTATTAATTTTAAAATACCATTTGCTAGTTTTTCTGCATATTTTTGATAATCAGTTTTTTGAGTAATTTCTTGATATTTAGTTAACATTAAAATAGCAGCCGCATTGGCACCTAATTTAATTTCAAATTCCCCTTCTTTACCATCAATCATAAAAGCAGTTTCTGAGTCTTTTTCTTTATAAAAGTTGGTCAGTGCATATTGAATAGCAGAATGTATCTTGGGCCAATATTCTGGCTTGCTCTGCACTTCAAATGTTTCCAGCAACGCATACACCGAGGTACAGTGGCGTACCGTATTGTAGTTACGAATATCTCGATCATAGGCAGAAAAATAGCCATAGATAAATTTGCCATTTTCTTGAATTTGATCATGCAAAAATGCCGAATTTTTTTCAATTAACGACTGAAAATGCTGTTTCTTATTGCTCGAAATCGCCCTAATACCATTCGCATCATAACTGCTCGCTAAATTAATGAATTGCCCATTTTCATAAAATGCTGCGTAGGTATCAAAAGTCCAAATGTCTTGTAGCTCTTGTAGTTTAATCTGTGGTTTAGTCGCGTTATATTTTTGCTTAATTGAATAATTCAGATTTGTTTCATCAAAAAAGTTGGGTTTGTCATAGCTCAAACCTCGAATAATTGCTTTTCCATAAATCTCTTGCTCAAGAAAAGCTACTGAACAGTGTTCATCAAACCCAATACCTTTACGGTAGTGGTTGTTGTGAAATTGATGATGGACTTGCTGCTCTACTACTTTCCAAGTTTGTTTCGTTAAATTATATGCAACATCAATTTTTATATAATCAACAAGTGACTCATGTGCAAACTGGTCATTAATGAAGGCTAATAATTGTATTTTTGCTTGTGAAAAGCTTGTTTTTTCACTATGCCAGACATTACATCTTTGGTCTTTAGGCCCATAAGATATAAATAAAATCGTCTTCTTTTGAAGATCTGAAACATGGGGAGCGATATGTTCTAACCAAAGGTTCAGTTGTCTTTGGAAGTTTAAAAATGCTGTCACTCGAAATCAGTCCCTATCCGTTATTTGTTGTTCTATAAAGTTTTCAATGCATCATAACATGAGCATGTAAAAAGCTAAGTTAACGTATTGTTTAAAGATAAAAAAAGAGCCCGAAGGCTCTTTTTTCTATAAGTCGATTGTCAGATTAGAAAATGATTTGACCATTGTTGATCAAGTCATTCAATGTGACTGGACCAGTAAGGTTAGTCAATTGAAGCAATGGTGTTTCAGTGTAAGTACCTTCTACAAGTAATCCACCATCACGGTCTACGCTGATTGTCGCAGTTTGAGTACCAGCATCGTAGCTTACTGACACATATTGACCGATTGTTAAGTTAGTTTGAGAACCAATTAACAAGTTACTTAAGTCAATCTTATCAGCCTGATCATCCGTTGCAGTATTACCTACATGGAAGTCAGTCCATACATCTACACCACCACCTGTTGTGTTACCACCAGTTGCGTTAGTTACGCTTGCAGCAGTTAATGTGTTGTAGATCAAGGTATCAGAGCCGTTACCAAGAGCAAATGTATCATTTGCCGCAGTACTTACTGCAAGGCTATTCAACTCTTGACTCAAGTTAATCGTCAATGTAGAGGTGTATTCACTACCATCGATCACTGAAACTAACTTGTAATCAATCACATCAACTGTCGCATTTGCAGCGCTGTCTAATGGTTTGTAGAAGTAAGAACCATCATTGTATAGATACAACGTACCTTCACCTGTATTGACTCCTTGACCAGCAGCTAGTTCATAAGTACCAGTTGTTGAGTTCATTACATAGAGCTGTGTACCTTCTACCACATCATTAGTAAGAACGTTACCAGTAATCCAGTCGGTTTGACCATCTGGTGTGTATTGGTCTAGATGAGTCGCTGTGGTTGTAATTACTGTATCTAAAGTAACTTGGCCAATAGCAACTAGAGCACTAATGTTGAATACGATTTGGTATGTACCTGCAGACAGATGTGGGACATCTGTCGAGTAGGCTGGAGCACCCAACACGCCAGCTAAAGCCGTCGCTGAACCTGAATAAACCGTATCTACCCATACACCACCTACAAACTGCTGAATCTTATAAGCTACAGTTGGTAATGCCGATAAGCTTAATGATGCAGTGTAGTTCAACTGTATATGAACATCACTAACAGTGTTCGCACCAATTACAAATTGGCTAGAAGTGACTGTACCCGTAGTACCGTAGATCGGAGTACCAACAATTGGAACAGTACCAATCTGAGCAAATTGTAAGTCACCACTCGCCACTGAAGCGGCAGGATCTACCACTGGTTCCATACTGATTGTTGCATCATCTGTATCAGCTGTTACAGATGGTGTTGGAAGCGTAGCATCTGCCGAAGGATCTGCTGTATTCCAAGTGACATCAACATCTGGCGAACCAACTTGAACATGTAATGTAGCGGTATCAGTTCTGCCAGTCACTGGATCTGTCACTGTGTAAGTGAAGCTATCAACTTTACCTACATTCGCCATATCCGCAGTTGCCTGATAACTATAAGTACCATCTGCGTTAATAGTCAGAGTTCCGTATACCCCAATAACCGTTGCTGGAGTACCCGCTACAACTGTAGTTGTATTACCATTTTCAGCTGTAACAGCAGTTACTACTGAAGTTGTCGTAATGTAGTCCGGCACATAGTTTGTACCGTAAACCGCAGAGTTATCATCAGCAAGTACATTACCAGTTACAGGATCAACAACCAGTACAGGCGGTTGAGTGATATCACCGTGATTCAGCGTAATATCCGCAGTCACACTACCTAAAGCTGTAAGTAATGTGTTGCTTTCCATGAACAACTCATAAGTACCGGCACTTAAGTTATCAATCTTGAATTGAACTTCAGAACCAAAGATACCTAACAAATCGATCACGCCAGTATCAGAGCTATCTGCAACTACAGTACGAGTGCCATCTGGATTTAATCGTGTTAATACCACATGTAAACCGTCGACAACCGTAGCAACCGAACCAAAGTTCACTGCAATAATCGCATCAGTCAGATTACCTGGATCAACTGTAAATGTCGCTGTTCCTTCTCTAGAACCGATAACAACTCCACCTACACCGAGTAACCAGTTGTAGCTAATCGCGTTATCAAGTACCTCAGTCGTTACTGGATAAACCATGTCTATTTCAGCTGAAGCAACGTTATCCATCGCATCTACTGGAAGCGGACTAGTAATTACAGCTGGTTGAGATGGATCTGCATCGTTCCAAGTCATATCTACACTGTCACTATCGAGACGAACGTAAAGTGTTGCCTCAGAAGTGTTACCTGTTACAGGATCAAGCAAGGTGTAGGTAAATTGATCTACCTGACCTAGGTTTGCTCCGTCTACAGTTGGGGTATAAGTGTAGTTACCATCTTGGTCGATCACCAATGTACCGTATGTACCAGTGATTGTTGCACCAGCAACTGGATCAACAGCAATACCATTCACTTGAGAGATGACAGCATTACTGCTTGCCGCATCAACTTCACCAGTGAGGCTCGCATCTTTGATGACATTACCAGAGATCGGTTCAACAGAGTAACTAGCCACGATGTATGGATTGTAGACATCCATCGTACCAGTTAATGTTCCGCCTAAACCTACACCGACTAAACCTTCATATCCAATGAATGCACGGTACTGACCAGCATCCAATCCTTCAAGTACAGCTGTTGGTGTTCCACCGATAAGTGATAGATCGATGAGTGATGCTTCTGGGTTAGTACCACCAATCGATACCCATTGGCCTGTTGCTTCATCAAATTTCTGAACAACAATCGCATAATTACTGAGTAAATCTGCTGTGATTAACGCATCGAATGTGAACGTTGCTGTGCCTTCACGGTTTGGATCAACAGTAAACTCAATTGCATCGTTACCAAGCAATTGTAAATCCAGACCAGCTAACGATACAGCTACAAGATAACTCGCACTACCTAACGCAACATCATCTGCAACAAGCAACGGTTCTGGGTTGATCTCTGCAGTTACAACATTATCCACTGCTTTCACAGAGCTCAATTGAATATTGAGGTTTGCTTGAGCCGTATCACCAGTTACAGGATCAGTTAATGTGTAGACAAATACATCTGTTTGACCTACACCTGCTGCACTTGCAGTAGGGGTATAAGTGTATGTACCGTCTGGATCGATTACCAAAGTACCGTACAACCCGTTGATCACAGTATCTAGCGCTGTAACAGGCTGACCATTTACTGCTGTAACTACAGTCGTAGCGGTTACAACGTCTGTTTCGCCACTGGTATTGATATCAGTAATCACATTCCCATCAGCAACTTCGGTGTAGTATCCACCTACTTGTGTTGTGTCATAAACATCCATTGTGCCTGTTAAGGTACCCAGTAAACCGATACCTAGAAGACCGTTGTAAGTCATGAATGCACGATATTGACCTTCTTCTAGACCTTCAAGAACCACACCAGGAGTTGAACCTAGTAAAGTAAGATCAAGAATATCAGCCTCACCACCGCCATAGACCGAAGTCCATTGGCCTGTTACTGGGTCAAGTTTCTGAACTACTAGAGAGTAATCAGATAATGCATCTACTCCAATTAAAGCGCTGTAAGTAAAGGTCGCATTGCCTTCTTGACCAGCACCCACTGTAAAGCCGATTGACTCTGACCCTAACTGCAAATCAAGTCCAGCAAGCGATACAAGTGCTAGATAAGTGTTGCTTCCTAGTGCTGCATCATCTTGTACAAGCAATGGTTGAGGAGCAAGTACAGCTGTATCAGTGTTATCGAAAGCAATGATAGAGCTTGCAAGAGTATAAGTTTGCGTATCTTGAAGTGTACTAGCGTTTCCTGCGAGGTCTGTGAATGTCGCAATAGCATCAACAGTTAAGTCTGAATCTGCTACAAGACCACTACCAGCTACATCAACTGTCCAAGTACCTGCTACGGCATCAACTGTGGCTGTATAGTCAACACCATTTACAGTAACCACAACACCTGTTGTTACTGCATCTGTAGGGATGTTGGTCAATGTACCTGTTAAGGTCACTGATCCACCAGCTTCTGTCGCATCCAAGATGTTATCAGCAGTAACTGGGTCAATTGCTAACACAGTTGTAGTGATATCAGGTGGAGTAACATCTAGAGTTACCGTTACGTCTGCATCAGCAACATCTACGTTACCTTGTGCATCTACAGCCTCAGCATGAATCACAATCTGACCAGTCACAGGATCTGCTGCTGTTGCGGCAAGAGTCGCTGTGATGAAGCCGTTTGCAAGGTCAGCTGCAGTCACGGTGTAGTTAGTACCGTTAACATTCACCACTGTGCCATCGATTGCATCAGGTCCCAATGCCACTTGTGCATTGAAGGTGCCGTCTGTACCAAGTTCTGCAGCATTCAAGATACCGTCGCCATTTAAGTCTTCAGGAACCGTAATCGCTGTAATCAGATCTTGTGGAGTTGTATCAATTGTTAAGGTTACATCTGCATCTGCAACATCTACGTTACCTTGTGCATCTACAGCCTCAGCATGAATCACAATCTGACCAGTCACAGGATCTGCTGCTGTTGCATCCAGAGTTGCTGTGATGAAGCCATTCGCAAGGTCAGCTGCAGTCACGGTGTAGTTGGTACCGTTAACATTCACCACTGTGCCATCGATTGCATCTGGTCCCAACGCCACTTGTGCATTGAAGGTACCGTCTGTGCCTAGCTCGTCTGCATTCAAGATACCGTCGCCATTTAAGTCTTCAGGAATCGTGATCGCACCGATCAGGTCTGCAGGCAAGGTATCTACAGTCACGGTGACGTCTGCATCTGCAACATCAAGGTTACCTTGTGCATCCACTGCTTCTGCATGGATGGTCACAGGGCCTTCGCCTGTGACAGGAATCGCTGCAGTGATGAAGCCGTTTGCAAGGTCAGCTGCTGTCACGGTGTAGTTAGTACCGTTGATATTCACTACTGTGCCATCGATTGCATCTGGTCCCAACGCCACTTGTGCATTGAAGGTACCGTCTGTGCCTAGCTCGTCTGCATTCAAGATACCGTCGCCATTTAAGTCTTCAGGAATCGTGATCGCACCGATCAGGTCTGCAGGCAAGGTATCTACAGTCACGGTGATATCTGCATCTGCAACATCAAGGTTACCTTGTGCATCCACTGCTTCTGCATGGATGGTCACAGGGCCTTCGCCTGTGACAGGAATCGCTGCAGTGATGAAGCCGTTTGCAAGGTCAGCTGCTGTCACGGTGTAGTTAGTACCGTTGATATTCACTACTGTGCCATCGATTGCATCTGGTCCCAACGCCACTTGTGCATTGAAGGTACCGTCTGTGCCTAGCTCGTCTGCATTCAAGATACCGTCGCCATTTAAGTCTTCAGGAATCGTGATCGCACCGATCAGGTCTGCAGGTACTGTATCAATAGTAAGCGTAGCTGTATCTGTAGCAGTATTTCCAGCTGGATCAGTTGCAGTTACAGTTACAATATGAGGACCATCTATTAATGCAGGCAAAGTATTGTCTGCAAGCGTCCAAGTACCATCACCGTTATTCACTGCCGGATAATCAACGCCATCCACATTCACAACCACAGTGGCTGT